>JAURIG010000074.1 GCA_030832905.1 Bacteroidota bacterium | reverse complement strand
TTGGACTTGATAGTAGCTTAAGTAAAACCTTTTGGTACAAAGCCCTCAATCATATCACTTTAAGACAAGATTCAATTGCTATAATCTGGTTTAAGCGCTTTCTAAACAAAGAAAAAAACACAGGCAATAGTTTGTTAATGGCTTACAAATCTATTGGCCAATGTTACGAAAGACAATTATTGTACAATAAAGGCCTAATGGCATGGCAGATAGATGATATGCTCTTTCATTACCAACAAATAGAAGGCATTGATCCTAATGCGCCTGAAGTACCAATGATTAGGGCGTTTGTTGAGAAGGTACAAAACCAAAGACCAATTGACCAAGTTGGTAAATGGAAAATGGAGGCCAATTGACCTCCATTTATACAATTAATTAAATTTAAAATCTGTTTATTGTCTTTCGCCTCTTGGGACAAATGATCTTGGTGTATGGCCAGTGTAGATTTGTCTTGGACGACCAATAGGTTGACCTTCGTTTAACATTTCTTGCCATTGTGCAATCCAACCAGGCAGACGGCCTAAAGCAAACAAGGCTGTGAACATATCTGTTGGGAAACCTATTGCTCTGTAAATGATACCTGAGTAGAAGTCAACATTTGGATATAATTTTCTTTCTACGAAGTATGGATCAGTTAAAGCTGCTTCTTCAAGTTTCTTGGCAATTTCTAATACTGGATCATTGATGCCGAGTTTATTTAAGACATCATCACAAGTTTTTTTGATGATCTTGGCTCTAGGGTCAAAGTTCTTGTATACTCTGTGACCAAAGCCCATCAATCTGAATGGATCATTTTTGTCTTTAGCTTTGTCTACCCATTTTTGAACATTGCCACCATCTGCTTTGATTTGTTCTAACATTTCTAAAACTTCTTGGTTGGCACCACCGTGTAATGGGCCCCATAATGCGGCTACGCCTGCTGCGATTGATGCATATAAATTAGATTGAGAAGATCCAACTAATCTTACTGTACTTGCAGAACAGTTTTGTTCGTGATCGGCGTGTAAGATTAATAATTTATTCATGGCATCAACTACAACCGGATCAGGTTGGTAATCAGGCTCACTAACATGTTTGAATGTCATTGACAAGAAATTGCTAACATAATCCAAGTTGTTGTTTGGATATACTACTGGATGCCCCATGCGTTTTTTGTATATCATGGCGCAAATAGTTGGCATTTTAGCTAACATCCTCAAAGTTGTTCTGTTCTTTGATTCTGCACTTCTGTTTGGGTCTAATGCCTTAGGATAGTATGCAGATAAAGAGGAAATCATGGCGATCAATTGACCCATTGGGTGCGAGCCAGTTGGAAAGGTTTTGAAAATGTTTTGCAAATCTTCATTCACCAAAGTGTGGTGTCTTACTGATGCATCAAATTCTTCAAATTGCTCTTTGTTTGGCAACTCCCCTTTTAATAGCAAATAAGACACTTCCATAAAGTTGGCTTTTTCGGCCAAATCTTCAATTGAATAGCCTCTGTGTCTTAAAATACCTTCTTCCCCATCGAGGAAAGTAATGGCACTCTTAGTGGCACCTGTATTTTTGTATCCGATATCTAAGGTTACATAACCAGTAGTATCTCTAAGTTTAGAAATATCTATGGCTTTTTCACCTTCGGTACCTATAATAACAGGAAACTCATAGGTTTTTCCATCTAAAGTAATTGTGCAATTTTGAGATTGGGTATTAGACATTGATTTTATGGTTAATAAAGTTGATTTGCAAATTTGTGTTGCGAAGATATTATATTTAATAGAATCTGCAATACAGAGCAACAAAAAAATAACAGAACTAAGTGCCTGATTTTGGTCATCAACACAAGGCTTATTTAATACACCAATAAGCCTATCAAAAAAGACAATAAAAAAAGGGGCTGTAAAAGCCCCTTTTTAAATGATTTATGACTATTTAACGTAAGAGCGTTACGGTACCCTCGTATTGGTACTCTTCTCCATCGTAGGCTGTTACTTTAATCACCCACATATAGACGTCTTGTTGACAATCTTGAGAGCGGTATTGACCATTCCAACCTTCATACTTATCATCTGTTTTCCATAACATTTCGCCCCAACGGTTAAAGACTTCAATATGGAAAGTCTTTTCACCATTTACAACTGCTCTGAAGAAGTTGTTGGTTTTAGGGCCTGTGTTTTCTGGACTAAAGGCAGTCGGTACGAACACTGTTACGTCAGGACCAATTTTTCTTAACTGACTGATGGTATCCCAGCAAGTATAATCTTGACCTTTATAATTATAAGTATAGGTAGAAGTCAAATGAACGAAATACTTCATGGTATCATCCGCATAGGTATGAATTGGATTGGCTTTTGTGCTAGTATCATCTAAATCGCCAGTTCCAAAATACCACAAGTAACTCATTGCACCAGGATTTGACCATCTTACTTTAGTTTCATTAAAGAACTTGAACTTAGGGAAAGCTACTGTTGTAAAGAACCCTGGGTCACTACTAAAGCCTGCTTTTGGCTGAGGTAATACTTTAATATATTGGAAAGAATCACGAGTAATAGAACAAACTTGACCTGGTAAACTTCCCCATTTGTTATCAATTCTCAAGCTCACATCATACCAAGTGCGTTTAGCAGTATCATATTTAATGTTTTGAGGATTAAAGGTAGTGCTGTTCACAATTGAATCATTGTTGCCAAAGAACCAGTTGTATCTTAAGTTAGAAGAACCGTATGGTTTTCTTACCATGCTCAAGAAGTTAACAATTGCAGGCTCACATTGAATTTCAGGGTCAGCAGTAAAATCAAATTGAGGATATGGCTCAATCATTAAGTCTATAACATCTTTAGCAACCGGACACACCCCTTCTTTATTTGTAGAAATAGTCAATTGAACTTTACCAGCAGAACCGGTCAAGGCTGTATCTTGAATACCATGGAAGTAACGCGTTGGTAAAGAATCTTTAGCGGAGAAATTACCATCACCATTATGAGTCCATGTGGTCGCTTTAGCCCAATTTTTAGTTGCAGCTAATATGAATGGCATGCCCTCACATTGTTGATATGGTTTAGGTGTAGTTATATTCACCTCCGGTTGGGTTTGAACCAATAAAGTCTGAGAGTCTGAAGAGGTACAACCCGTTAGTGGATTGGTAAAGGCGAATTTCATTTTGAATGGACCTTCATATTGTTTGCTCTTAGCACTTATACTAGGGTCAAACTCTCTACCTGTTACGCCAGGACCAGACCATGTTCCTACAGGACCTGCTGGTAATATATTGTTGAGAGTAAATTTAGCTGAACTTGAACAAACAGTATCAGGCACATCAATTTGAATAATTGGCAAACCATACACTGTAATATCAGTACTATCGGTCACTGGGCAACCACTAGACACATCTGTTAATTTCAACAAGTATTGTCCTTGACCTGTTTTTGGATCAAATAACTTCTTGCCTTTAATAGAATTTAAAATCTTAGGGGCTACGTTAGGGTTACTTAAATCTCTAGAACCTCCATATTCAATTGTTTCCCAAGTACCAAATGGGAAACGGTTACCAGTGTTTTTATCAATTACAAAGCTATCTAATGCCAACAATGGATCGTTGATACAACGTTTAGGCATACCAGTAAATTTGATTTCTGGCAAACGTATCACATTAACATTAGCGGTATCACATGTTTGACATCCAGTGATCGCATCTTTGAAACAATACTCAATAGTGTAAGTTCCGGTTTTTTCATTCTCACCTTCTTTACCAATGTCTAACACACTAATATTAGGCACAACAGAATAATCAACACTCAAAATAGATACTGGGTCAACACCTGAACCAAGCGGCACATCTAATACTCTAAAAGTTTGTATACCACCTGTCTTAGAGAAAGGTCTGACCACTTGTTTGTCAAGGGTTACCAAACCAACCCTTTGACAGTAAGTACTGTCTTTGACATACACATCTGGATTTGGATTCAATCTTAAAGGCTTACATTCTTTGTTGTAGCAACCTTTATAGTCTCTGAATTCATAACATAAGGTATCTCGTAAACCTGTCTTAGGCACTTGACTATTGCTGATGAATTTAGGGAAATCATAAGTGTAAACGTTTACACCTACAGGACCACCTGTTACCCAACTTGGTTTTTTGTATTGTTGGAAATAACGAATATCAGTAGTTGTTTGAGTTTTGTCTCCAGAGAAAGCCTTAGCTACTTTAGAGAAAGTTAAGTTGATTGCGCCCTCAGCATAACAACGCGGTGGAATACCGGCGTATTGGAAGGAAGGCAAATCATTAATGAATACTGTAAAGGTATCTAAGTCTTCACACTCAACTCCACCTTGATTCACCTTTAAATACAATTCATATTCTCTAGTTACTAAGGAATTAATTCTCAAATTAAATGCACTATCATTTGCCATGGTTGCACCAGAATTAATATCTCTCCATTTCATGGTTCTAGTGTAACCTAAAGGTCTGCGTTTAGCTTTTACCTTAAGGGTATCATATATACAAATTTCTTTGTCTGGCTTAGCTATAGCTACTACAGTATCATTCACAAATAATTCCATAGTGTCGCTAGTATTACACCCTAATTTATCAATTACCTTAGCAATGTATTTACCCGCAAGATTAACAGTTATCGTTCTTGTGCTATCACCATTAGGCTGCCAGAAATAACGCATGGTATCAGCATTCTGAGCATCTAAAGTAATATTGTTATAGGTGCATATACGTCTGTCTGGGCCAAGGTCTACAACTGGATTTGGTTGGTACTTAACTGTTACGGTATCGCTGTCTACACATTTGTTTTTGTCTGTTAAGACTAATAGGATTTTAGTGGTTGCTTGAGGTGTAACCAAAGTGTAAGTATTTAAAGTATCCTTAGGATCAAAGGTGCCAATTGGCTTTTCCCATTTGTACTTGTATGGTGGCACACCATAAGCCACTATAGGTTGCAAGGTAATACTGTTACCAGCACACACAAAAGTATCACGACCAAATTTCAACTGAACATCCAATACTGGCGGTATGATAACCGTATCAGTGTATATGCTAGGACAGTTATATGGCGGGTTAGTGATTTGGTGTTCAATAATGTATTTGCCGCCGCGTTTGAACTTAATACTATCGCGCTTATTAAAACCGAAATACAAAGGCGTACCAGTGTTTAAACTATCGCGAATGGTCCATTGGTAACGGTAATTTTTAACACCGTAATTCACGGTATCTACAGGCCAAGATGTAAATCTAAATTTACCACACTCTAAAACTTCTAATTGTCTTTTAGCTCTAGCCTTAGGTTTAACAGTTACTGTGTAACCTTTGTTGGCAGATGAAGGTCTAGGGCAATTATCGTCTTTGGCAGTTGCAGTGAATGAGTAGGCATTCGGACGGGCATCTCCAATTTTGGTTTGCCAACAGAATAAAGCTTCTTTCTCACGCGCTTTAGGATCTACTATGGTAAAAGTAGCACCAGGAATACCATAATTCCAAGTTAATGCAACCGTATCTAAACGGGTTTGTTTAGGTAAATATGGATCGTCTTTTGCAAATATGCTGAAGCAAATTTTGTTACCCTCGCAAACGGAATATTTGTTATTACCTGTAAAATAAGGCGGGTTGTTATCAGGACATTGCTTCACAACCAACTGCATGTCACGACGGGTGAAACCAATTTTAACCCATTTTTTGGTTAAAGAGTCTTTTCTCCACTCAGTTATCACAATAACAATAACTCCTACCTCATCACACTTAGTTGGTGTAAATACGATATCCCCAGTTTCTCTATCAAAGTAAAAACCACGTGGTGGTTTGGCATTTGGCAAAGCTCTGCAATTGATTACACCTGGGTTTGGTGGGCAATAAGGGGTCATTGGGATATTGGCAGTAAAGCTACCAGAGTAGGTAATGTTGGTATTGTTGGCACTCAACGGATTACCCAAATCATAAGACAAACTATCCCCATCAACGATTTCTCTCACACCGTTGTTGTAGGTAAATGGTTGGTTACAGCAAATGTATGCCACAGGAGGTGTTGACAATTGTGGAGATGTGTTACACTTGTTGCCAATAGCACAAATATTGATCATGGCATCAGTGTAAAAATTGTCCGGATTGATGGTGGTGATAGCACCGTTACGACAACATTGCTCCACTTTAATCATGATTTCACAACAACCAGCATCTTTAAGGGCTTTGAATGGCGCTGCGTTAAAATCAACTATGGCTTCAAACACGTGCTCCTCAATACCCTCTTGTGAAGGCGTATTTTGTGGATTACATGGCGCAGTACCTCCAGTACAAGTTGGCGTTAAGTCATTGATGGCGGTACGCGTGTAGTTAACGGACGTTTGGTTACTACCATCTTTACAAAACACTTTGATGTCAGGGCTATTGAAAGGAATACCCCTACAGTCTCTGTAGATTTTGATAACCAATTTGTACTTACCAGGAGAAATACAAGAATAGGCAATGTCACCACCCATCATGTGAGAGGCGTGGGCTTGAGATTGCCATCCTAAAACCATCCATAAACAGAAGAGAATTTTGTATAGTTTATTCATATAGTTGATTTGCTTGCTTAGTGATTAATAATGAGTTTTTGTGTATGTTTTGTGTTTAATGTTTCAAATTGCAGTACATAAAGACCCGAAATTAAATCAGGTGGTAATATAACGAATTGAAGCATTTCATCCAAATTGGCTTGAAAATATTTTTTTCCATCTAAGCCTATGATGCTGAGAGTCCCCGTCATTTCTTTAGGCAGTTTAATCGACAATTTTTCACCAGCCTTAACTGGGTTGGGAAACAAGTCCATTTTAGGCAATAAATTAGGGACATTTTGAAGCTCAGAAAAACCTTTTTGAGCCAGATAAGCAGCCTTAATTGTTGAACACTTTAAAGCGTTTTGTTTAACATTTTTAATATTTGATTCAACAGAAAAAACAGCGATATCGTAAATTAATGCACTTTGTTTTGGGAAACTCACTGGGTAGAAATTCATCAATCCAATTTTTTGAGACGGATTAGTGTCTTTCCATGAAAAACTTCTGCCGCTTAAATCAAAAGAATCGGTGTAAACATATTGCGCAGATTGTAAACCATCTACCCCATTCCCACCATAGCTTAAAGGCTTATTGTTTTTCCAAACGCCTCGCATGAACTTATAGAAGTGTGAAATAGAATCAGGACGACCAAGCGTAACATCGTTTGAATTCTCGATGTACATAGTTGAAGCTATAGGTCTATTAAGCGCCATACAACCAATAGACACCAGCTTATTTGAAAACGTTGCTTCATTAAAATCATTGTAGGCAAAAATGGCTTTTGAATTAGGATCTGTACACAACAATTCATTGTATAAAGCCCCTATTTTGTAATGATTCATAACACTTAAAACAAAATCTGAGTAATCCTGATTTGAGCGATTGAATAGTGTGTATCTAATAACAGCCGAATGATTAAAAGCAGAATCCGGAAAAGCAATAATATCTGTACGACACTCAATACCCAATGGGTTGGCATTACTAAAATCATGATGGCCATAGACATCATTGGTAATTGAAGACAATTGCTGATAACCTTGTATATAAGGATAATCGCCATTTTCAGGCTCATAAATCTGATTGCTTTTACCCCAATCTACAAAAGGCAATAACACAGGTGCAAAAGGCGCTTGATTGGAACCAGGCCAATTACGAATAGCAGATGGCATTGAATAGTTATTGTCTTTAAAATACAGTTTATGATTGTTTATCATAGATTGGCTCATAGGGTAAACACTGTTCCAATCCATTGGCATGGCGGCTTGAGAACCACTTAAGGACAGAGGGCCAGGCCATTGTTCAGAAATAAAAGAAAATGGATCAAAGGCAGAAACTCTTTTCACTTGATTGTTGTCTGTTGCACTCCACCATAAGCCCATTTTTTGCATCAATCCAATACCACTTGTAGTTTCAATTGCAGCTGAATTAGCTGAATCCAGCACCGAACCATCAGAGGCCAAACGGAACGACAAACCATTGACCCCGATGGAGGAGCTTACCCATTGCGACATCGCCGCAAATGGCAAAATCATAACAATATAGAGACAGATGCCTTTCATTAAAATACAGTGTAACGCAATCCGAAACTGGCATTATAGTTAATCACAGCTTCATTGAAATTATTGCCCATATTCATGGCTTTAATTTTAAACCATTGCACACCAGGCTCAACAAATAATTTGAATCTTGGCGCCAAAGGAAAAGCCGCCAATAAACTCATATTTCCGCCTACGCTAAATGACTTACCCTTGTAATCAAAGGCGGTTACCGATTGTTGTTGAACATCAATTTGTTTTCCACTAGCCGACGACACCCAATTCAAGACTGCTGCAGTGTGAAAAGCAAATTGAGTTTTACCTAAACCAAACTGATAGGCAACCCCAATAGGCACTTGAGTCATTTGATAGCGGTTCGCGTGATTAAGGGCGAACACATTGTCTTTAACATATTTTGTAGTATCGTAAACCA
>JAURIG010000073.1 GCA_030832905.1 Bacteroidota bacterium | reverse complement strand
GTTCTTGGATTTTTACAATGCCAAGGCTGAAAAAGGCTATCCAAAGTTCGAATTTTTACGTATTCGTTGAGCCAATTATTGGGCCAAAACCTTCTTGTTTTTAGGACAAATTGTCTGAATTATCGATAAAATCCTTGAAATGGGCCTAAAAGGATGAGCATAAACTGCTGTAAATTAAGCATCTTTGTGGTTTGTATATGGTCATTCATTCGGCAAAAACGATATTAGACACCATTCAAGCTGTTAAAGGCGCCAAGGTGGTTATTACTACCCACCACAAACCTGATGCTGATGCCATGGGTTCCAGTTTGGGCTTAAGGCAATTTTTAATGCGCATTGGTTGTTCTGTTACTTTGATTACCCCTACTGATTACGCTTCATTTTTAAAATGGATGAAAGGCGAAGCAGATACCATTGTGTTTGAAGACCAAGTGGAAACTGCTACCGCCATTACCCAAGCGGCTGATTTTATTTTTTGTTTAGATTTTAATCAACTCTCAAGGATCAATGAATTTGGAGACGTTGTAGGCAATGCCAAAGCCCTTAAAATTTTAATCGATCACCACCAATACCCGCAAGGCTTTGAAGATTTTACTTACTGGGATGATAAAGCCAGCTCTACTTGTGAATTGGTATACCGCTTTATTCAAGAAGCTGGTATGTCAGATTTAATCGATACCGATACAGCTGCTTGTTTGTACACTGGTATAGTAACAGATACAGGATCATTCAGATTCAATAGTTGCAGCAGCACCACCATGCGCATTGCAGCAGATTTAATGGATAAGGGCATTAACCACAGCAGTATTTTTGATTCTGTTTACGACAGTTTTTCAGAGTCTCGAGTAAAGTTTATTGGTTATGCCATCAGTCAAAAGTTAGAGGTATTGCCTGAATACAACACAGCGCTGATAACCATTAACCATGAAGAGCTTAAACGTTTTAACATTACCACTGGCGATACAGAAGGGTTAGTGAATTACGGTTTGAGTATTGAAGGCATTCGCTTTGCAGTGTTGATCATAGACCGCAGCAAATTGGTGAAAATGAGCTTCAGAAGTAAGGGGCAATTTGCAGCGAATGTATTTGCCATGAACCATTTTAACGGCGGCGGACATTTTCATGCAGCAGGCGGCAGCAGCACAGCCAGCTTAGAAGACACCATTGAACAATTTAAAACAGCATTAATCAGTTATAAAGATCAATTACATGGGTAAACAAATTTTTTACATACTTTGCTTCGTTAGCCTTATTGGTTTTACTGCTTGTAGCAATTTTTCTAAAACAGAATCTGGTTTGCGTTATAAGTTTTTAAAGCGCAGTCAAAATCAAGCCTTACCCAATCCTGGTCAATATTTACAATGCTATTACAGCATTCAAAATTCAGATGATTCTTTGATCTTTAATTTATTCGGACAAACCCCTGATCGTATTTTATTGAGCAGTAGTACCCACAAAGGGGGCGACATTATGGAAGCCTTGAGCAGTATGGCCGAGGGCGATAGTGCACAGTTCTTAATCAGTGCGGATTCATTCTTTTTAAAGACCCGCGGCGAAATTGTGTTGCCATCGTTTGTTCAACCTGGTTCGGATTTGAAATTCACCATCAAGATGGATAGATTTTTAAACAAACGCCAAGTAGACAGTTTAGTGAATGTCGAAAAACTGGCCCGTTGGAATGTTGAAATCAAAAACATCAATGCCTATGTGCGCAAGAATGGTTTGGTGGTAGACATTGATACTGTTAGCGGCATTCGTTGCCAAGTGCATCAAAAGGGGGCTGATACCGCTAAACGCATTACCGAAGGTTCAGTGGTTAAATTCCATTTTATTGGTAAATTGATGGATGGCACTGAGTTCTATAATTCATACACAGCCGGTCAAGCACAAACCGTTAAAGTGCTTAAAACCCAATTTGAACCAATTGGCATGTATGAGATTTTAATGCGCATGAAACAAGGCGAAAAAGCTACTTTTATTTTGCCCTATGATTTGGCTTTTGGCGCAAGAGGCGTTGAAGGCATGATTCCACCATACGCTACTTTGGTGTATGAAGTTAATATTTTAAACGTACAATAATGATGAATACTTTTTTAAAAACCACCTGTTTATTGGCCTTGAGCTTTTGTTTAAGTCAAACTGCGGAAGCTAAAAAAACGCCTAAAGTTAAACCGAATGATACCGTTACAACGGCATCTGGTTTAAGGTATATTATTACCCAGCGCAATCCTACTGGCGAATTGGCCAGCAAGGGCGACAGAGTTACTGCACATTACACAGGCACTTTGGTGAATGGCAAAAAATTCGATAGTTCTAAAGACCGCAATCAACCGTTTTCATTTGTGTTAGGCGTTGGTCAGGTCATTAAGGGTTGGGACGAAGGCTTTTCAGTGCTCAGAAAAGGCGAAAAAGCAACCTTAGTGATTCCATCTACTTTGGGCTATGGCGAGCAAGATATGGGTGATATTCCACCGCATTCAACTTTGATTTTTGAAGTGGAAATGTTGGAGATTTTAAAACCAATGCAATACATCCCTTTCAGTGGTTTTGGTAAAGACACCATTACAACGCCTTCAGGTTTGAAATACATTGTGATAGACAAAGGCATTGATTCAGTTCAAGCCAAAGCAGGTCAAAATGCTGCGGTCTATTATGCAGGTTACTTTACCAATGGCGATAAATTTGATGGCAACTTTGATCAGTTTGAACCAATCGTATTACCTGTAGTGGGTGCTGGTGTTATCAAAGGTTGGCAAGAAATGTTGCCATTGATGCACTTAGGTATGAAAGTGAGAGTAATTATTCCTGGTGCTTTAGCCTATGGCGAGAGAGGTTATCCTGGCGTCATTAAACCAAATGAGACTTTGATTTTTGATATGTTTTTAAGCGATTTGTTGTAATGAGAAAACTTTTAATTACTGGTGGAGCTGGTTTTATAGGATCGCATGTGGTTAGGCGTTTTGTGAAGCAATACCCTAACGATCAAATTTTCAATTTGGATAAGTTGACCTATGCGGGCAACCTTGAGAATTTAAAAGACATTGATCAGTCTGGCAATTACCATTTTATTAAAGGCGATATTACCGATACGGCCTTTATTCAAAGCTTGTTTGAAACCCATCAGTTTGATGGGGTTATTCATTTAGCGGCTGAATCACATGTTGACCGCTCGATTAGCAATCCTATGGAGTTTGTGTTAACCAATGTGATAGGTACAGTGAATTTATTGAATGCTGCCAGACAGATTTGGAAGACTGCTGAAGGCAAGCGTTTTTATCATGTGAGTACTGATGAGGTGTATGGTCAATTAGGTCATGAAGGCAAGTTTGTAGAAACCACCCCTTACGATCCTAATTCGCCTTACAGTGCTTCAAAGGCATCGAGCGATCATTTTGTGCGCGCTTATCACCATACGTATGGTTTACCGGTTGTGATTTCAAATTGCAGCAATAATTACGGTTCTCATCATTTCCCTGAAAAATTAATTCCGTTGATGATCAATAACATTCTTCAGAAAAAACCTTTGCCTGTGTATGGCAAGGGCGAGAATGTGCGCGATTGGTTATTTGTAGAAGACCATGCCACTGCCATTGATGTGATTTTCCACCAAGGGCAATTGGGTGATACTTATAATATTGGCGGTAACAATGAGTGGAAAAACATTGACTTAGTGAAACACCTTTGCCGATTAATGGATCAGAAATTAAACAGAGCTGAAGGCGAGTCTGAGCAATTGATTACTTATGTAACAGATAGAGCTGGCCACGATTTCAGATACGCGATTGACTCAAGTAAGTTGATGTCGGAATTGCATTGGAAGCCTTCTGTAACCTTCGAACAAGGTCTTGAAAAAACAGTGGATTGGTATTTGGCCAATCAAGAGTGGTTGAACCACGTTACCAGTGGTGCCTACCAACAATATTATCAAAACATGTATAGCAACAGATCATGAAAGGTATCATATTAGCCGGCGGAAGCGGCACACGTTTACATCCTTTAACTTTGGCCGTTAGCAAGCAGTTAATGCCAGTTTATGACAAGCCTATGGTGTATTATCCTTTGTCTATTTTGATGATGGCAGGGATACGCGAAATTTTAATCATTTCGACTCCGCATGACTTGCCTCATTTTAAAAAGTTATTGGGCGATGGCCAAAACTTAGGGTGTCGTTTTGAGTATGCTGAGCAAGCTGTTCCGAATGGTTTGGCGCAAGCTTTTGTAATTGGCAAGGAGTTCATTGGCGACGATAAAGTGGCTTTAATTTTAGGCGATAATATTTTCTTTGGGGCGAGCTTGCAAAAATTATTGCAAAGCAACAACGATCCTCAAGGAGGAGTTATTTACGCTTACCATGTGAGCGATCCTGAACGCTATGGTGTGGTAGACTTTGACGAACAAAATCATGTTTTGAGTATTGAAGAAAAACCGACCCATCCTAAATCCAATTACGCAGTACCTGGTTTATATTTTTACGACAATCAGGTGGTGCAAATTGCCGAAGAGTTACAACCATCTGCACGTGGAGAATATGAGATCACAGATGTGAACAAGGAATACTTAAAACGCGGACAATTAAAAGTGGGTATTTTGGAGCGCGGTACTGCCTGGCTTGATACGGGCACCTTTGCTAGTTTAATGCAAGCTGGTCAATTTGTACAAGTGATTGAAGAAAGACAAGGCTTAAAGATTGGTAGTATTGAAGAGGTGGCTTGGCGCATGGGTTACATCAACGACGAGCAATTAAAAGCTTTGGCTTTACCATTAACCAAGAGTGGTTATGGCACATATTTACTAGGATTAATTAAAAATGAAAAATAAACTTTTTATATTGGCCATAGGGGCTATACTGCTGCTTCAGAGTTGTAGTTCTTACCGTTCCAATATTATTTTACAGACCAAGCCAGAAGACTTGAATTGGCAACAAACTTTTGAGAAAGTGGTGGTTGAAAACCCGATTAAAATGGGCGACAAAATTCAGTTCTCAGTGTTTACCAACCAAGGGGAGTCTATTATTGATCCAAGTGGTAATACGGTGACAGCTAAAAATTTTGGCGATGCCAATAATAATACCGTTGATAAGCCAACTTACGATGTGTTGGAGAGTGGCTTTTGTCATTTTCCATTGGTAGGTAAGGTGTCTGTTTTGGGCTTAAAGACTTCGCAATTGGATTCTGTCTTATCGGCTAAATACGAACAGTTTTACAACGGCGTATATGTCTTGTCTAAAGTAGTGAATAAAAAGATAGTGGTGTTGGGCGGAACTGGTAGTAAAATCATTCCCTATACAACCAATATGACTCTGCTAGAGGCGATTGCTTTATACGGTGGCTTAGATGAAAAATCTAAGGGCTATAATATTCGTGTTGTGCGCGGCGATTTAAAACAACCAGAAGTCAAAGTGGTGAATTTAAAAACGATTGCAGACATGAAACAATCGATTGTGAATTTAAGACCTGACGATGTGGTATACATTGAACCTATTCGCCGTCCGGGCACTGAAGCCTTTAGAGACAACCTATACATTTTTAATATCATTCAAGTAATCACGACCTTGAGTGTTTTAATTTATACCTTAAAATAACCATGTTGGATTTCGATCAAGAAGAGGCACCAATTAGTCAACGTCAACATCAGGCGAGTGCGGGGTTTTCTTCTGAAAAATTTTTATTGATTTTTAAACGGTATTGGTACTGGGTGCCATTGTCGTTTTTGTTGTCAGCCTTTGGGGCCTATAGCTATTTAAAGTATAGCAAACCAACTTACCAGGCGAGTTCTTTGATCCGTTTAGAGGTTCAAAAAGAAGCCAGTAATTTAGGCATTACCCAAATTCAGGCCATGCCGGTTGATAATTTGGAAGGCGAGTTGGAGTTGATCCGTTCACAACGAGTGGCCCAGCATGTGATAAATACCATTGATTTGCAGATTTCATATTTCCGCGAGGGGAATATCCTGACCACTGAATTGTATCAGTCTTGTCCGTTTAAGATTCAGATTTTAAGCGATCCAAAATACACCCCTTATGATGTCATGCACAAGCTGAAATTCATTTCGGCTTATGAGTATAAATTAGACAATGGCAAGGTATATAAAGTGGGCGATAAAGTGCAGATCAACAATTTTGTTTTTAGTGTACAATGGACAGATGTTGTAGAGCAAGACATTGATGGCATAGAGTACTTGTTTGTGGTGCATTCTAATGGCGCTTTATTGAGCTATTTGCACGATAATTTGGTGGTAGAAGCCAATAGCACAGAGGCCAGAACTTTGTCTATTGCGTTTAAAGATTTTAACCGTTTAAAAGCTACAGATATTGTAAATGCCTATGACTCTGTTTACTTTAATCAATCGATTGAAAAGAAACAAAAGAGCCACGAACAGACTTTGCAATTCATTAAGACCCAAATTGAAGAGACTGCTCTGAAATTAGAAGGGTATGAAAAAGATTTAGAGACCTTTGTGAAGCAAAATGGGGCTTTAGCACCTAACGATGAATTGATTGGGATAGTCAAAGAGGTTGACGAATTAGAGAAGTCTAAACAGGCTTATGGCAAGTTGTTGAAGTCTTACAGTGATGTTTTGCGTTTTGTGCAGTCAGATGCGTCTGAAGAGAACATTGTGCCTTTGGTGTTTGGCATGGATAATTTGCAAGTGGCCGATGCCATTAACAAGTTGAATGAGTTGTACAAGCAACGCGAGTTGTTGAAGTTGTCAAGCAAAGAGTCGACTACACCTTTTAAGAAATTAGAGTTAGAAATTTCTATTGTGAAGTCTCAGTTGTTGAATTTTGTGTCTGAAGCTAAGCGTGCGGTTTCTGAACAGAATGCTGAGACCAATAACGAGATTGCCAAGTTGAACAGCCAGTTTTCTGGTTTGCCAGATAAAGAGACGGAGTTAAACCGTTTGAAGCGTTTTAATACTTTGTATGAGAAGTATTATTTGGATTTGATTGAGAAGCAGATTGAGTATCAGATTTCAAAGGCAGGTACTGTGCCTGAGTTTACAGTCTTGTCTGAAGCTTATGCGCCTTTAGAGCCGATCTCGCCTAAGAAGAATAAGGTTTGGGCTTTGTTTTTGATTTTAGGGGTTGTGCCGGTTGGCATGTTTTTGTTGATCAAATACTTCTTAATGGATGTGATTTATTCTCAAAAACAATTACAAGATCTTTTGAAAGCGCCTTTGCTGGGTGCAATTCCGTCTTACAATAAAAAGATGCCGGTTTCGACCTTGGTGGTTGATAAGAATCCTAAGTCTTCTATTAGTGAGGCTTTGAGAACTATCCGCACGAATTCTGATTTTATGTTGCCTAAAAAAGACAAGCAATTGTTTGGGGTAACGTCAACGATTAGTGGAGAGGGTAAGACCTTTTTTGCAATCAATTACGCGGCCATTATTGCCTTAACTGGCAAGCGTGTGGTGGTGTTGGATTTAGATATGCGCAAACCTAAAATCCACGTTGGTTTTAATGTGGAGAATAAGATAGGTATGAGCTCTTTATTAAGTGGCATGAATCAGTGGACCGATGCCATTAAGCAGTCGCCTTTGAAGGGTTTAGATTTTATAACGGCTGGTCCTATTCCGCCCAATCCGAATGAGTTGTTGTTGAAGCCAGAGTTTGATGCTTTGATTGATGAGTTGTTTAAGCATTACGATGTGATTATGGCTGATAATCCGCCTATTGGTTTGGTGACGGATGCGAGTACTGTGTTTAAGCGTTGTGATTTGTCTATTTATGTGGTGCGTTCTGGGTATTCTAAGGAGCACGTGATTCAAAATATTAACCAGTTGTATTCGAGTAAGAACTACACGAATTTGTCTGTGGTGATTAACGATGTGAATAAGGCGAATACTTATGGTCATAAATATGGTTACGGCTATGGTTATGGCTATGGTTATGGCTACTACGACGATGAGCACGAACAGTTGAATTGGTGGCAAAAACTTTGGACTAAGAAAGCAAAATGACTTGGTTGAATAAATGGTTTGCTAAGTCTGAACAGACAGATCATGTGATTGAATTTGATATGCACAATCATGTGTTGTTTGGGATAGATGATGGCGCTAAAACCATTGATGATGCTTTGGCGATGTGCGAGCAGTTTATTGCCTTGGGGTATAAAAAGATCAGTTGTTCGCCGCATATTATGTCTGATTATTACCGCAATGGTGTTGATACGATAGAGCCTGTTTTTAAGGCGCTGCAATTGGCTTTGAAAGAACGCGATATGCCTTTGGACTTGGCTTATGCTGCAGAGTACTATATGGACGATGTGTTTATGCAGATGGTGAAGCAACGCCAACCTTTATTGAGTTTTAATGGTCAGTATGTTTTGGTGGAGACGTCTTTTTTGAATAAGCCGATGTTTTTTGAGCAGTTGTTGTTTGATATCAAGACTGCTGGTTATATTCCTGTTTTGGCCCATCCTGAGCGCTATGTGTATTTGCAAGAGCGCTACGATTTGGTGGAGGATATAGTGGCTTCAGGGACTTTATTACAGATTAATTTGTTGTCTTTGGCTGGGTTCTATTCGCCCAATGCTAAGAAATTAGCGGAGTGGTTGATTAAAGAGGGGCACTATCAGTTTTTGGGCTCAGATGCGCATAGCGTGCGTCAGATGCAGGTGTTAAAGTCTG
>JAURIG010000072.1 GCA_030832905.1 Bacteroidota bacterium | reverse complement strand
AGTTTATAATTTCATGAAAAACATCCGCCTGAATGTAGCGGTTGAACACGATGATCATTCGTTTTTAAAACTTACGGTTAAAGTCCGCGACAAAATTGTAGCCGACGGATTAAATGATGAAACTTTTGATGTGACCAATATTGGAGTGCACCTAAAAGCCAAAGAATTCAACCAGATTTTAGAAGATCCAAATACAATTGTAGTAGATTTTAGAAACCATTACGAGAGTGAAGTGGGCCATTTTGAAAAGGCCATTTTACCAGATGTGGTGAGCTTTAGAGAGCAGTTGCCAAAGGTGGCAGAGGCGTTAAAGGATCAGAAAGATAAACCTATTGTGATGTATTGTACTGGTGGTATTCGTTGCGAAAAGGCGAGTGCCTACATGAAATACAAAGGGTTTAAAGAGGTGTATCAGTTAGAGGGTGGTATTATTCATTATGCCAACCAAGTTAAAGAACAGGGGCTTAAGAATAAATTTCACGGTAAGAATTTTGTGTTTGATGAGCGTTTAGGCGAGTCGATTTCTTCTGAGGTGATTGCTCATTGCCATCAGTGTGGTGCCTTGTGCGATACCCATACGAATTGTGCCAATGTGGCTTGTAATTTATTGTTTATTCAGTGCCCTGAGTGCAAGGCTAAAATGCAGAATTGTTGCAGCGATGAGTGTGCGCATATTGCAGCTTTACCTGAAGAGGAACAAAAGGCTTTGCGCAAGGGTAAGAATTTTGGCCGTTTGGTGTTCGATAAGGGTAGAAAACGCATTACCAGCTAAGGCAATACTTTGTACAAGTAGGCCGCGGCGTATCCTTGATTAAAACGTTTAACACATTGAATTTTTCCTTGGTATTTTGCTGTGTCAGCTAAGTTGCCGGGCATTGTAAATACCATGTAGTCTTTGGCTTTTGAGCTGTCGCCTATTAAGCGCATTTCGTGTTTGAATTGTATGTCGTAGCCGTTGTTGCTGCTCCAATATGAAGCACAGGCTGGAAATTCCATGCCTATGGTTTTGTTGTTATAGCTTGTTTGTTTGAGTTCATCTATACAGGCTTTTACGGTTTTAACGTGTTGGCTGTAGGTGAAGTCAATATCAGTGTATTTTTGGTTGGGGTTCCAATACCATAGGCCTATGATGGCTAATGCTATTGGGTAGAGGTATAGCCACCATTTGTTTTGAATGGCAGTAGCGTAGGCTAATTCAAATACTATCAAATAGATGAGTATGAAGAAGTATTGCGTGTAGCGGGTTAGAAAGTAATTGAGCACCATAAAGCCAAGTCCACCAACAATAATGATGAATATACTTATGCTGTTTGCTTGTAGGTTTAATTTGAATGGTTTGTGCTTAAGTACATAGGGCAGGCTGATGAATAATAGACTGAGCAGCCATTGCATACTGTGGCCCTGATCGAATAAAAAAAACTGCAAAAAATCATGCCATCTTTCTGCTATAAAGTATCCGTCAAATGAGGCCAATTCTGTGTGTAATGGATAAAAGTAATAGCCGTTTTGAAGTTTTTGTATGCCTATAAAGAGGGCAAAACTGGCTATGGGAATGATGCCTAAATACCAGCTGTTTTTAGGCCATAGACGTTTGTGTTTGATGGCGTTGGCCAGCATAAAGGCGATGGGTAGTACCAAGGCTGATTCTTTGATTTGTAGGGCTAAAATTAGCCATACCATACAGGCTATGTTTTGTGCTTGTAGATAGTGGTATAATGCCGCTAAGGTGCATACTAATAATAAGCTTTCAGGCAATACGAGTATGGTTTGCGATAAAAATAAGGGTTGCACAAATAGGCTTAAACTGCCTATGAAGGCATAGGGCTTTGGCCATTTTATTGCGAGGAGTTTATAGAGGTATATTAGACCAATTATACTAAAGGCGGCACCTGCTAGGTGGGCTACCATTGGGGTGTTGCCAAAGAGTTTAAAGGCGAGTGCGAAGTAGAAGGCACAAAACAAAGGATGCCCTCTTGATAAACTGTCAGGCATGGCACTTGGCAATAAGCTTAAACCATGTTGGTATAAATGATTGGCAGCACCACTGTATACGCCCAGCTCGTCCCAAAAATAGGGTTGGGTCATTACACCATACAATACTTGTATGAGGGCAAAAAGTCCCACGGCACAAAGCACCAAAAACAGTTCTGTAGTGTATTTAAATTTCACCAAAAGCAAATATAGTCAAACGGGATTGGTTTGATAGAATCAAAGCAAAAAAAAGCCCCAAACAATTAACTGCTTGAGGCCGAATTGGAAATACAATGATTAGTCTTTTATCAATTATTTTATTTATGAGTTTTTGATATGTAATTAAAAATTATATTTGTATTTATGAAACTTAAAATCGCTATTTTTTTAGCATTAATTTTCAAAATAGCTACTGTTAAAGCTCAAAAAGAAGCATGGAACTGGCATTTTGAGACAAATAATGGTTTAGATTTTAGTGGAGATACTGCAAAGTTTCTTGATGGTTGTCAAATTTATGAAAGTGAATCAAGTTCCAGTATTAGTGATACTAATGGTGCTCTATTGTTTTATTCTAATGGAATAACTTTATATAATAAATATAATAAAATTGTTAAGAATGGTACAGATCTTGGATTTTCATTTGGAACTAATAGGTCAACAAGTTATCAAGGAACACTTTTATTGAAACATCCAGAAAATGATAGTTTTATATATCTTTTTGCAACAGATTATCAAGGGAAGAATAGAGGGTTAGTTTATTCAATTGTTAATATACATGGGAACAATGATTCAGGTGAAGTTATAAAGAAAAAAATAAAATTAACAGGTTCTATCAATGAACCTATAAGTGCTGTTAATCATCAAAATGGCAGAGATATTTGGTTGGTTTGTCATAGTTTTGGTGGGTACTCATTTTTTGCCTTCTTGTTAAAAAAAGCTGGCTTATCACCATGTTTAATCATTAATGAGGCTGGAGTTATTCACGCTTCGAATACGGGGGGTGACGCACAAGTTGGTTTGAAGTTTTCACCTAATGGAAATTATTTAACTCAATATGCTGATGCTATGGCAAATACAGAAACATTAGAATTTTATACTTCGAGTGGAACAATAGGACCAAGAGTTTTTTCAAATCAATTGAATATGGGTGTTGCATTTGATTATTCCCCTAATTCTCGCTATTTATATATAAGTCAATCTGATAGCGGGCTTGTTCAAATTGATTTAATTAAGAAAATTAAACATACAATTACTAACGTATCTCCAAGTCTAGGAATTTCTCAATTACAGTTAGCAAGTAATGGGAAGATTTATTCTGGAATAATGGATACTAAGGATTTGTTTATCATAAATAACCCTGAATTAAATGGGAATTCTTGCAACCCTGAAATTAAGACTAATTTTCTTAAACATAAAGTTATTACAGCCATACCCAACTTCAATCAATCCTATTTCTATACACCTTCAATAGATTATAAATATGAGCAGAATTGTATTGCTAATAGCATTCAATTTTGGGGTAAGGATACATTTAAAGCAAGTGCATATAGTTGGCAGCTTAAAAAGCTAGGTAAGCCGATAGAAGCTAATTACACCAGTAAAAATATTAATCACATTTTTAAAGATACGGGTAAGTATGAGGTGCGCTTTATAGCATCGAAAATTGGCAGGCAAGATACTGTAATTAAAATCATTACAATTTACCCTAAAATGATAAAAAACTTTTTAGGGAATGATACCATTTATGTTCAAGGCACGAGTATAAATAAACTATTAAAAGCCCCTTTGGGAATGCATTGCCAAGTATGGCATGATGGCAGTAAACTTACTACATTTACAGCTGATACTGTTGGGGTGTTTTATTGTACTGTAACCAATCCATCGTTTTGTGAAGTAACAGACACTTTGATTATTACTGAGTGCAACAATAGTTTAACTACCCCAAGTATATACAGAAGTCGCGATACATTATACACCTATCAAACCCAGGCAGATAGTTTTTTATGGTTCAGAAACAATACACCCTATCAAGTAAGTAAAACACCATACCTCAAATTAACAGATACAGGAACCTACAGAGTAGAAGCCCTCAAGAAACTTTATTGCAATAAAAGTAGCAGTGTATACGCAGTAAATAAACTAGGCATCACAACTAGCACATTAAGCGACTATAATGTTCAAGTATATCCCAATCCAAGCAACGAAATAATTTACATCAAATCAGATAAAGATTTTATGTTGCAAGTAACAGATATCACAGGAAAAATCATCCTTGAGCAAGACAATGCTACAAGCCTTAAACTTCCAAAAGGATTATATTTCTTTAATTTCACAATTAAGGGTTTCAACCTTGTTGAAAAGGTAGTTGTATATTGATCAGCATTTAGACTTATTTAGCGGCTCTCGCTAAATAAAAAGTAATAAAAAAGCCCCTTTCGGGGCTTTAGCTTATTTTAAGAATAATAAATCGCGGTATTTAGGCAATTTCCAAGCATCGTTGTCAATCAATTCTTCGAGCTTGTCTGCGCTGTCTCTAATTGAGTCAAAATAAGGCTTTACTTTATCGCAATACGCCTTCGCTTTTTTATCAGCATGGGTTAAATTATTCGCCTTCTTGCGCTCTTCAATCATCTTATGCGTATTATCAAAAATCGCATTGATATGAGTAGAAATCTCTTTCGTTAAAGCATACAAAGCTTTGTTCTCAGTTTTAGTCTGACCAATACGGCTCAAACCCTCAATAGTATCTATCAATTTCTTTTGATACTCCACTGCAGAAGGCACCACATAATTTCTAACCAATTCGCCTAAAATTCTACCCTCAATTTGAATCTTCAACAAGTAGTTTTCAAACTTGATCTCGGTTCTAGCCTCCAATTCTTTTTGGCTAAAAATATGGTTCTTAACAAACAAATCTTTGCTGGCTTTGCTATTGTAGGCATCCAATGCATAAGGCGTAGTTTTAATATTGCTCAAGCCGCGTTTTTTAGCCTCTTTCACCCAAGCCTCACCATAACCATTGCCTTCAAACAAAATGTTCTTAGAAGACTTCACATAGCCCTTCAACACCTGTTGAATAGCCTGTAATTTACTCACCTTCTTCTTGATCAAGGCATCAACCTCTTTCTTGAATTCAGCCAATTGGTTACCAACAATCGTATTCAAAACAATAATGGCATTAGCGCAATGGTCACTAGAACCAACTGCTCTAAATTCAAACTTATTACCAGTAAAGGCAAAAGGTGACGTTCTATTGCGGTCAGTATTATCTCTCAAGATCTCAGGAATGCGGTGCACAATAATTGTTTTTTCGCTCGCCTTAGTAGATTTACTAGGTGCTTTAGCAGTCTCAAATTGGTTTAAGACATCACTTAAGGTGCTACCAATAAACACAGACATAATAGCAGGAGGCGCTTCATTAGCACCCAAACGGTGATCATTGGCTGCAGTAGCAATACTCGCTCTTAATAAATCTGCATGGTCATGCACAGCCTTAATGGTATTGATAAAGAAAGTCAAGAACTGTAAGTTATCAATCGGGCTTTGGCCAGGCGATAATAAATTCACACCAGTATCTGTAATCAAAGACCAGTTATTGTGTTTACCAGAACCATTCACACCTTTGAAAGGTTTCTCATGCCAAATCACTTTTAATTTGTGTTTGCTTGCCACTGATTGCATTACATCCATCAACAATGAGTTGTGGTCAATAGCCAAATCAGCCTCTTCAAACATCGGTGCACACTCGTATTGACCAGGTGCCACTTCATTGTGTCTGGTCTTCAAAGGAATACCCAACTTCAATGCCTCTTTTTCAAAATCAGTCATGTAGTTGTATACTCTTTCTGGAATGCTACCAAAATAATGGTCTTCTAACTGTTGGCCTTTAGCCGGCATGTTGCCCACCAAAGTTCTACCAGCGAACACTAAATCTGGGCGTTTGTGGTACAATTCTTCATCTACTAAGAAATACTCTTGTTCGATACCCAAAGACACCTTAGCATTTTTAACATTGCTATCAAAGTACTGACAAACAGCAGTAGTATTCTGAACAATAAAGTTAGTAGACTTAATTAAAGGCGCTTTGTAGTCAAGTGCCTCACCTGTATAGGCCACAAAAATTGTAGGAATGCAAAGTGTTTTACCAGTAGCTTTTTCCATAATAAAGGCTGGCGATGAAGGATCCCATGCGCTGTAACCTCTGGCTTCAAAAGTATTTCTGATACCACCGTTAGGGAAACTAGATGCATCTGGTTCTTGTTGCACTAATGCTTTACCAGAAAACACCTCAATACCAGTATCAATACCAGTAGGGTCAAAAAACGCATCGTGCTTTTCAGCAGTAGATCCACGCAAAGGTTGGAACCAGTGGGTATAGTGGGTTGCACCCTTTTCAATAGCCCAGTTCTTCATGCCTTCAGCAATTTGGTCCGCAAATTTACGGTCCATAGGTTTGCCGCTGTTTCTAGATTCATTTACAGCCTTAATGGCTTCTTTGCTAACGTATTCAGCCATGGCTTTTGGGCCGAAAACGCTTTTACCAAAGTATTCTGAAATTTGTTTCATATTTGATGGTGATTTTACGCCTGCAAAATTAGTTTATTTGCCCTTGATTTGACAAACACGTCTGTTAACATTTTATCAAATATTACTTTAAAAAACCGCATATATGTCGAAAAAAATATATAATTTCGACACGAAATGAATTTTCAGTTGCCATTTAATGAATTGGGGCTCATTGAGCAATACAAATTTCAGAGCTCAGATAAGCTTCAAAGTCAACTGCTAGCAACTACAGCAGCATTGCACCAATGTTACGGTTATAGTTTGGCATTACCCTCAGATGTATTGATGCCATTTATGCGCATGATGCACATGGTTGAACTTAAAAACAGTTTTGAGTTGGAGGGCATGCCTATAGCTTATGCCAGATTGTTTGAGGCTCTGGGTATGGAAGCACAAATCAAAGACAAAACCATACAGCTAATTCTTGCGGCAAGAGCAGGTGTGCAAAGTCTTCAAGGACTCAAAGGACTCGAGCTAGACAGTCTTAAATTACAAGCCAAAACAATAGAACTATACAGACATAAAACCGATCAGAAAATACTGAGTTATTACACCAACTTGTGTTTGTATACACCGCCCAGTTCCGCAGCTGTGTTAGAGAAACTCAAACAGAATTTACATCAGCACTTATTGACTGAAAACACACAGCAAACATTAGAGCAACAAGCCATTATCCATTTTCAAATAAGAGCGGTTGCGCCTTTTGTTGCGCAAAATGGCATAGTCGCCAGGCAGTATGCTTTAAACGCATTACAACAGCTACAACTTGATTTTATACCACTGCCAATTTCGCTAATTATACAACAGCAAAAGGAACACTATAATGCCCTCATAAAAGAGAGTTTGCAAACCAAACAAATGCAAGCTTGGATTGAGTTTTACGCTCAAATATTACAAGATGCCGCGCAGCAAATGCAAAAACGAATCGGATATTATTTGGCGCTCAGAAAATCTGCCTACGAGCAAATGAACAAATACCTTGATTATGTGCTCCCAAGCGATGCCATACTTAAAGTCTTATTTGAACAACCTTATATCAATGCCAAAAGGATGTGTAAACTACTGAATTGTCATAGACAAACCGCTTACCTCTACCTCACACATTTGTGCAAATTGGGCCTATTGATTCCCAAAAAAATGGGCAGAGAAACCCTCTATCTGCATAAAGCCTATTTTGATTTACTCGTTGCAGAGCCTATTATCTGAGCGACGCTTATTTTCGACAGAGGCGAACAACTTCAGGTTGAGACGTTTTGTGTTCAGGCCTAAATGCCTTTATTTTGCTTCAATGAAATCCATGGCCCGCATATTGAAATTGATACTGCCTTACAAAGGCTTAGCGGCTTTGAATATGCTGTTCAATTTGATACAAATTGTTGCGGGATTGTTCTCATTGGCTTTGATCATGCCACTGCTTGATTTCATGTTCAACAATAACCAAGATGCTTTTAAGCAAAAGGTGAGTGAGGGCAGTGATTTTAATTCTCTATACAACAATTTTATTTGTTGGATGACTGACTTTGTACAAAACAATAAACAAGAAGCCCTGTTCCTGATTTGTGTGAGTTTGGTTTTGGCCACAGTCATCAAAAATATTGCGCGCTACATGGCCTTGTACTACTTGGTTATACTGCGCAATAGAGTCATTCAAAACATCCGTCAATCATTGTACAACAAACTCATGGATTTGCCCATTGGCTATTTCAGCGATGAGCGCAAAGGCGATATCATTTCGCGTATGAGCAATGATGTTAAGGAAGTGGAATGGAGTTTAATGGCCTCTTTAGAAGCCATATTTAAAGAACCTGTTAGCATAGTCTTTTACATTGGTACCCTCATTTACATGAGTCCACAACTCACTTTGTATGTTATAGTATTATTGCCTTTAGCCGCTGGGTCTATTGCCTTGTTGGGTAAATCTTTGCGCAGAAAATCTAAACGCAATCAAGAAGAACAAAGTGCAGTGTTAACCTTTTTAGAAGAATCTTTAGGGGGCATCAAAATCATTAAAGCCTTTGTCGTTGAAAACATTTTCAGACAAAAATTTAAAACCCTCAACGATCGCTCTACTACTGCCAATATTAAAGTCAATCAACGCGGCGATATGGCTTCGCCCATTTCAGAAACCTTAGCGATTTTTGTAGCTGGCGTGCTCTTGTGGTTTGGTGGCAACATGGTATTTGATGGTGCCATTGCCGGATCAGCCTTCTTGGCTTACTTTGCTATTTTTAGTCAAGTCATTCCGCCTTTCAAACAATTGTCTCAAGCCTTTCCGATGGTGCAAAG
>JAURIG010000071.1 GCA_030832905.1 Bacteroidota bacterium | reverse complement strand
TGTAGGAATTTTATTGTTTTTATTGCTGCGTTCAGTCACAACACCTGTAGCTTGAACCACGAACTCACGGCCTAATTTGCGAGCGGCTTCAAGCAAATCATTTTGATGGGCTTCATTAAAACTCAACTGGGTGATACCGTATCTGTCTCTAAGATCTATAAACGTTAAGGCACCAAAGTCTCTGCGCTTGGCTACCCAACCAGATAACGTTACAGTTTGACCAATTTGTTGACTGGTCAACTCACCACAAGTATGTGTTCTAAACATGTTGCAAAAATAAGATTTTAAACCGATGGGAAAAACATCCAACCCAATTACAAGGTTGACAAAACAGATTGTATGGCTTTAAGATCAGGAATATCCGAGGCTTTTTCTAGGACTTCAGCATAACTAACAACCCCTTCTGCATCAATAACAAATGCTGAGCGTTTTGATACGCCTTTCATATCCAAAACAAATGAATCATATAAAGAGTCATAATCTGTTGAGGTGGTTTTATTAAAGTCACTTAACAAAGGAAAATTCAAATGTTGCTCCTCTTGGAACTTTTTCAAACTAAAAATGGAATCCACTGAAATACCAAACACTTTGGCATTCAATTGCTGATAATTGGCAATATCATCGCGCACAGCACATAATTCTGCTGTACAAGTAGATGTAAAGGCTAATGGAAAAAACAACAGCACAACAGGGCTGCCTTTTAATTGACTCAATTGTACCAATTCTTTTTCGGTGTTGTACAAACTGAAATCAGGTGCTAGGTCTCCAATGTTTATTTTCATAATTATTGTGCGAATTTACAATGAATTGTTTTGATTTGTAAAAGCATTGTGAAGTTTCATCATAAAATATGGTTGATTGTTCTAATGAGCTTGAGTGCAATGAATGCTCTAAAATGGGGCAAGCACTTTGTTGATGCGCCTTATCATCCACTTGACTTTCGCACCTATTACACCGCCTCAAAGGCCTATTGGCAAAACCAAGATCCATACAGCGATTCCATTAAAATTGCCACCTGGCAAAGCCTAGCCCAATCTGAAAACATAGATTGGCAAGGCGACCTTAGTTTTCCGCATGCTGTATGTGTGTATGCCCCTAGTTTTGTTTGGTATTTTGGGCTTTATAACACCATGCCATTTTCAGTCGCTAAATGGGTTCAACTCAGTTTAAACCTTCTAAGTATAGTTGGCATTTTGTTAATTCTGATTCATCTGAACCCTAAAATTAGACCCATTTGGTTGGTATTTGGATTACTAGCCTATAGAGGGATTTGGCAAGCGTTTGACAATGGGCAGCCCATTATTCAAACCTTGGCTTTGGCTTTATTAGCTTACCGATTAAGTTTGTCTTCCAAAACCTATTGGCAATGGATAGCTGGCGGCATAATGGGCCTCATTGCCTACAAATTCACATTTGCAGTGCCACTGGCCATGGCTCTATTGTTTCAAAACAAATACAAAACTTTTTTTGGCTTTTTAGTCAGTGCAGCGGCCTTTAATCTATTGGCTATAACTTATGCAGACACTTCTTGGTTACTCGTAACACATTGGAGAGCCAATTTAAATCAACTCATGGCAGTAATTTTTGAACCAGGCCCTATCAACTCCATTCAAAGCATTACATTAGGCATCGTTATTCCTTTGGTGAAATGGTTAAATGCCCCAAGTTATTTGATCCATTTCCTGAGCATTTTAGGCATGGGTATGGCTTATGGCATATTGCACCAAAACAGAAAAAACATTGACTTTAGCATCACCATTGGCTTAGCATTTTTAATAGGCTTTAGTTTGGGCATTCACTTTACTTACGATGTCATTATTGCCATATGCTTTTTGATGATCAATACTCAGGCCGTTAGTAAATGGCCTGCCATTTGGCACTGGGTGTTTGCCATTGTGTTTTTGCCCTTTGGTTTTTTAGCCAATTACTTCCAAAGTAATGATTGGCTGCTTGTGCCTAACCTAGCCTTATTCGCGCTATGCATAGGCTTGTTTTCTTTTTATTTTTGGAATAAAAACAGTGCAATAAAAAAGGCTAATTGAATCAAATAAATCGGCAAGGCTAATTTATTGTTTGGCATTTTAATGGTTTTAATAAAAACATATTGTAAGAATACGCCAATTACAAACCAAGCAATATAATTTTGCATAGGCACCACCTGATTGGCCCATGACCACATGCCATACTTAATAGCAAAAGGTTCAATGAAAAAATCCAAAGCCACCATTAAAGCAGAAGCAAAAAGGCTTACCAATAAAGGATCTTTTGCCACCAACTCTGCAATATGACGGGTTAAATAAACAGTTGTTAGCCAAGTTACGGACATCATTAAAGGTGTTGACCAATAGGCATACCCTAGGGTTTTACCGTAGGCATAGGAACCAAATACCCAACCTGTATTAACACCTAAAACCTCAATAAAATAGCCAACACATGCCACCATAAGTGCAGCCAAAACAAATTCTTTACTCCATTTTTTATGGCCCAACATCACCATAATGAGTGTGAACACTAAATTAATCCAAATCAATTGGGGCATATAGGGCTTTGTTGCTGGGAACATGAATCCAAAACAGCCAATTGCATAAATTAAAAAGGTGAACCAAGCGATATGTGAAGGCGTAATTTTTACAGCCATTATTTAATAATGATTTCAGTTACAGCAGATTCATTCAAAGCCTCATTGATTAATTGTATGGCTTTATCTTTATGAAACCTCAATTCGTTTTTAATGACAGAGGAGTTACAATACAAAGTTAAAACACCTTCCTTGAAGTACATGGCCGTTGTATGTTTTGCTATAGCATCCCCCATAATTTGAGGCCATTGTTGTTTGATCAATGCTTCTGTTAACCCTTTTTTTAGGCGTTTACTGGATAGCAATTCATCAAGTGCTTCGCCTAAAGTGAATTCATGGTTGGGTTTTTTGAACATATTACAGGCTCACGAATTTGATGGTTTTACTGCCATTTTCAAAATGTTTTTTTACCCTTTGGCTGTGGGTGTCTGTGATTAATATTTGTCCAAAGGCATTGGTTTGAAGCAAATCAATGAGTTTTTGAGCCCTTGCTTCATCTATTTTTTCAAACAAATCATCCAACAATAATATGGGTTGGGTATTCATATGCGCCTTTAAAAATTGGTATTGCGCCAATTTGAGGGCAATTACAAACGCCTTACTTTGACCCTGTGAACCAAATTTTTTGAGTGCAAACTCCCCTAATTGGAAAGTCAAATCATCTTTGTGAACACCTACAGAGGTGCGCTCAAGCACTAGGTCTTTGTCTGTACTTTGTTTAATTAAAGTAGAATAATCACTTGCGTTCAAATCGCTATCATACACCATTTTCATTTGTTCTTGTTCAGAAGCAAACAAGCTGTAATAATGCTGGAAATGGGTATTTAAAATGGCCACGACTTCTTGGCGTTTTTGATGAATATATTCTGCAGCCGGAATTAATTTTTGATCATATACTTCTAACATGATCGAATCAAAATGTCTGTGCTTGGCAAATAATTTCAATTGCGCATTGCGTTGGTCTAATACTTTATTGTATTCAGAGAGTGTATTCAGATATACCCTATCGGTTTGGCTGATACAGATGTCTAAAAATCGGCGGCGTTCTTCACTGTGGCCGATGACCAGTTCAATATCATTAGGCGTAATCATGACCACATTGATCAACCCTATATGGTCAATTAATTTATCGTAGAACTTATCGTTCTTTTTGAGCTTCTTTTTTTTATTTGCCTCAATCTGCAATTGCAAATCTATGGCTTGTCCATTGTCAAAGTGGGCATTGATAGAGGCTATCGTCTCCCCGTGCTGAATGAGTTGATAATCATAGGCATTAAAGTAACTTTTGCAAGTACTTAACATATATATAGCATCGAGCACATTGGTTTTACCCTGGCCATTATTTCCTGTAATACAAGTAATATCCGCGTCAAAGTCTAGCTTTAATTGACTGTGGTTTTTAAAATGATAGAGGGCTAATTGTTGTATTTTCACAGGTTTGTTTGATCAATTAATTTTATTTACTTTTGCCGTTCATTGAATGTATTATGGCTAAGGCTGCAAAAATAAAATTTAATCAGGAAACTTACCTTAAGTGGTATGAAATAATGTTGCTTGTTAGAAGATTTGAAGAAAAATCAGCTCAATTGTACGGTCAACAAAAAATCAAAGGCTTTTGCCATTTGTATATCGGACAAGAAGCCATTGTGGCTGGCATGGTAACTGCTACCACAAAAGACGACAAATTCATTACTGCCTACCGCGACCATGGCCATGCATTGGCTTTGGGAATGAGCGCAGACTCAGTAATGGCTGAATTATATGGCAAAGCTACAGGTTGCACCAAAGGCAAAGGTGGCAGTATGCACATGTTCAGCAAAGAACATAACTTTATTGGCGGACATGGTATTGTAGGCGGCCAAATTCCTTTGGGCGCTGGTATTGCGTTAGCTGAACAGTATTTAGGTACCAAAAATGTTTGCTTGTGCTTTATGGGCGATGGTGCTGTAAGACAAGGTGCATTGCACGAAGCCTTTAACATGGCAATGCTATGGAAACTACCTGTCGTATTCATCTGTGAAAACAATGATTATGCTATGGGTACTTCGGTTGAGCGTACCACCAACGTAAAAGATATTTACAAAATTGGTTCGGCTTATGAAATGCCTTCTTTCCAAGTAGATGGCATGAGTTGTGAAACTGTTCACGATGCCATTGATGAAGCTGTAGTGAGAGCCAGAAACGGCGAAGGACCTACCTTCTTAGAAATCAAAACCTACCGTTATAGAGGCCACAGTATGAGTGACCCTGCAACCTACAGAACAAAAGAAGAAGTTGCTCATTACAAAACTTTAGATCCGCTTGAAACCACCAAAGCCACAATTTTAAAAGAGAAATTTGCCACTGAAGCGGAATTGGATGCGCTTGAAGAACGCATCATTGCTACAGTTAACCAATCGGTTGAGTTTGCAGAAAACTCACCATACCCAGACCCTTCTGAATTGTTTACAGACGTATACGAAGGAAATTATCCTTATTTGATGGATTAAATTTAAAAAACACTATTTTCGCAATCCTTTTTCAGACATATTATGAGCAATAACGATATCATAGACCAAGAATTAGACAATACCACAGAGCAAGAACAAAACAATCCTTCTCAAGGGAATGCTATACTTGATCAATTTAAACAATGGTTAAACCAACAAAACAAACCATTGGTATACGCAGTAGCTGCTATGTTGATTTTAAGTATTGTATATTTTAGTTATCAATATCTCTACAAAATTCCTAGAGAAAAAGAAGGTCTAGAAGCCATTTACCAAACTCAAGCCTTATTTGATGTTGACTCATTTAGACTTGTCGTTAAAACAGCCCCTAAATTAGCCGATCAATACAGTGGCACTAAAGCAGGTAACATAGCGGCTTATATGGCAGGTGCATCTTATTTAAGATTATCTGACTACAAAAAAGCCATTACTTACTTAGAACAATGTAGTTTTGAAGATCATGTGATGAAATACCAAGCCATTGGTTTATTAGGTGATGCTTATATTGAAGACAAAAACCTCGACAAAGGTTTAGATTTATATTTAAAAGCTAGCAAAGGTGCAGACGTTGAATTTTCTAAGGTTCAATGGGCCTTAAAAGCAGCCACTGTATACGAAAAGAAAAACGAATGGCAGGCAGCCTTAGACATCTATCTTGACCTAAAGAAGAACTACAAGGAAAACGATGCTGTCCAAGAAATGGATAAATTTATTGGTCGTGCTAAAGCCAAGTTAGGTGAGTATTAATGTCAAGCGCTCAGCACAACTTATCTTCTTTTGACCCTAACAATTTGCCCAATTTACCCGATGCGGTAATTGGCATAGTGGTAGCTGAATGGCATTCAGAAATCACCAATGCCTTACTAGATGGTGCTTTAGAAGCATTAAGTTTGTCAAAAGTTAAAAAAGAGAATATCCATATTTTAAATGTGCCAGGCACCTATGAATTGCCCTATGGCGCTGTCAAAACCATTGACAAATATCAACCAGACGCAGTCGTTTGCTTGGGTTGCGTTATTCAAGGCGAAACCCGTCATTTTGATTTTATCTGTAATGCAGTTGCCCATGGGTTAATGCAATTGAACATTCAATATAAAATTCCAGTTACCTTTGGTGTTTTGACCACAGACAACCTTGAACAGGCTCAAAACCGTAGTGGTGGAAAACATGGTAATAAAGGATTTGAAGCAGGCTTAACTGCCTTGAAATCAATATACTAAATCTGACTAAAGTCTGAATTTTGTCAGACTTTAGTCATAAATTTTCTTTTAATTCTTTTTACAATTTGAATATCTGCAAATTTTTATATAGATTTGGGACTTTAATTCAATTATCAAGACATGAAAAAATTCTACCAACAAATGCTGTTCGCTCTGTTAGTGGCATTGAGCTTACATCAAACTGCTCATGCTCAAATGAACTTAGCGCCTTCAGCAACTGCAACAGCCTTTACTTCTGATCCTAACGGCTTGTGGAACTGGTCTCAAATCAACAACAACAGTTTCAACACCTGTGGTAATCAGGAAGCTTTCATTTGGACATCAACTAATGGTATTCAAGGCAATGAATACATGCAATGGACATGGAGCAGTGCCAAAAGCATCAACAAGATCCGTTTCCACAATGCATGGAACAACACTAGAAACTTAACTGCTGGTGATGTTTATTATTTCAATGGTACAACCTATGTGTTTTGGAAAACCATTAATATCGCCCAAGCTTGTGTGGATTCTGCTAGTTTCCCAACAGTAACTACAACAAGTTTGCGTATCACCAATTTTAAAATGACTGCTGGTGGTCAGCTATCTAACCCAAGTTGGAGAGAAATTGAAGTAATTAGTGGTGCAAGCGTAAACAACGATGCTGGTGTTGCAGCAATTTCTAATTTAGATTTTTGTACTAACACACAATCATTAGGCGTTAGAGTTTACAACTTCGGTAAGTTAGGATTAGATTCAGTTCGTTTGGATTGGAGTATTAATGGCACTCCTCAAACTACCAGATACATTACAGCTTCACCTAAAATTGCATCAGGTAAAGACACGCTAATTGTTTTAAACCCTTCTTATACATTCACAAATAATACAATGTATCAATTCAAATTCTGGACCAGCAGACCTAATGGCTCTGCTACAGATTCGGTTGCAGCTAACGATACATTAAAGTACAATTTAAACTTCTATGGCAATCCGCCAACCCCAACAACTCAGAATTATATCCAATGCGGACAAGGTAGACCTTTATTAAGAGCATCTACAGGTAGCACTAGCGATACAATTATGTGGTACACATCTGCAACTGGAGGCAATCCAATTGGTATGGGCGCATCTATTTTAGGCCCTAAAATTACTGCTACCACAACTTTCTATGCTCAAGCCTTCAGATTTGTTACCAAATCAGCCTTAAACAATGGTTACACTGGTACAACAGTGGTATCCTTTAACTATTCAGCCTACAATGGTAATTATTTTGATATCACTGCCTATGCACCTATTAACTTAGATAGCATGCAGTTTAGAATTTATAATTTTACACCAACTACCAACTATCTTCTATATTATAAATCAGGTTCATTCAATGGTTTTGAGACCAATTCATCTGCTTGGACTTTAGTTAATGGTGGTGGAGGTAGAGTGTATTCTACTGGTGGTCAATACTTCATAAAAGTATCAACTAAAGGTTTAATGTTATCTGCCAACACAACTTATGGCTTTTACTTTACTATTGACCCTACTACTGGCGGCGGTAATGAAATTTGGTTAAAAGGTTCAACCGCTCCAAAAGCCAATGCTGACTTACTAATAGTTGGTGGTAAATACGCCTATGGTTTATTTGGCGCTACTAGCTTTGGTCCAACTTGGACAATAGATATGGAGGTTTCATACAGTAAAGCTTGTATCAACCCATCAAGATCTGCTTTAGTGGTAACTGTTAAACCAAGACCTACTGGTTCAGATGTTGTAAAAGGCGCTCCATTCAATGGTCAATTCAATGTGGGTGACTTCACCAAGCCTGATGTGGCTGAAGTAGGTAAAACCATTACTTACGAATTGGCCCCTCCTACTGGCTATATCAATGCAGACCACGGTTCTACATGGGTAGTCAATAATGTTGTCGCTAAAACTAGATTTGGTTCAATAGTTCCTAGCAACTTATATACTGTTGTTGCCCCTTCTTCTAGTGGCAATGGTAGTATTTCCTTTGCGCCTACTTCTACTTATTTAGATAGCTTTATTACTTTCTCTGCTAACTTCTCTGACTTAGGCCCTCACTACTGTGACTCTACTGTTAGCAGAACTGTTGTAGTGGCACCTACTCCAAATCCAAATTTCAAATACCCTTCAGTGATTTGTTTAGGTGATGCTATTCTTTTTGAAAACACTACCACTATTCATTCTGGTAATGCTTCTTATATGTGGTACTTCGGTGATGGTGATTCTTCTGACTTACAAGCACCTGTTCACGAATACAAAAACTCTGGTTCTTACCAAGTTAAATTGGTTGCTAAGAGCACACCATGGGGTGTTATGAAAGACACTACCATTCAAGTGGAAGTGGGTGAATTGCCTGTAGTGAAATTCCGCGCCAACAACAAATGTTTTGGTTTACCGGTAACTTTCCAAAACCAAACCACTGTAGGTAATGGTGTTATTTCTTACGATTGGGATTTTGGTGACGGTTCTGCTCACAGCACTGCCAACAACCCTTCTCATAACTATTCTGCTCCAGGTGGCTATAAAGTAACTTTAAAAGCTTCTGCTAACGGTTGTGAAGCCGTATTGGTAAAGAATGCTTATAGCTTTGCTAAGCCTGTGG
>JAURIG010000070.1:2447-8948 GCA_030832905.1 Bacteroidota bacterium | reverse complement strand
ATAGTGGCAAGATTACTAATTTTTTAGTAATTTCGTATCTTGTGTCTTTGAAAAAAATCTTCATACTACTTCTTAGTTATTGGGCTTGCCCTGTATATGCTCAGTTTGGAGATTCTTTTCCGGTCTTAAAGTTTGATCAAGACACAGTGGATTTTGGAATGGTTGTAGAAGGAGATACGGTGCGTTATGATTTTAATTTCACCAATGTTGGCAACAAACCGCTTATCATCAAACAAGCCTATCCAGCCTGCGGCTGTACCTATCCAACCTTTACTCAAGGTCCAATATTGCCTGGGCAAAGAGGGGTAATTCATGTTGCCTTTTACAGTCAGGGTTGGGGCGGACAATCCGTTCTCAAAGAAGTAATAGTGATATTAGGAAATGGGCCCGAAAATTACGCTCGATTTAAGGCTAAAATCATCAAACGATCTGAGCTGCCAATCAAGGGAATTAGGCATCAGTCAACAAGTAAAAAGAGAAGACGTCAAAATAAATAACCGTGAAGAAAATTATCATAACAGGCGCCAATGGTTTATTAGGCCAAAAGCTAATTGATCTTTATTTAAGTCAGTCAGATAAACAAATATTGGCTACAGGTATAGGCCCATGCAGGCACCCTAGGCGCAATGAAATAGCCTATCAAGCATTAGACATTACTCAGACAGATCAAGTTGAACAAGTCTTTGAAGCCTTTCAACCTGATTGTTTGATTCACACAGCAGCAATGACCAATGTTGATGCTTGTGAATCTGAACATGAGCAATGCGACGCTTTAAATGTGCATGCAGTCGATCATTTAGCAAAGGCTTGTAATCGATACAATGTGCATATGGTGCATGTGTCTACTGATTTTATTTTTGATGGCAGCCATGGCCCCCTTGATGAGCAAGCAACGCCAAACCCATTGAGTTATTATGGGGCATCAAAATTGAAAGGCGAGCAAATTGTTCAAGAGCAATTAAGCCATTGGGCAATTTTAAGAACGGTTTTAGTTTACGGTGTAGTAAGCGATATGAGTCGAAGTAATATTGTGTTATGGGCTAAGTCTGCATTAGAAAAACAGCAGCTCATGAAAGTAGTTGATGACCAATTCAGAACCCCAACATTGGCTGAGGATTTGGCTATGGGTTGTTTTTTGGCTGAAGACAAAAGTGCACAAGGGATTTACAATATTTCTGGCAAAGACTTTATGAGTATTTTTGAGTTGGTTAACCGTGTGGCCCAATTCTTTAAATTAGAGGCTAATGGTGTTGAACGCAGTAGTTCTAGTACTTTGAATCAGGCCGCCAAACGCCCACCGATTACAGGGTTTATTATCGATAAAGCACAAAAAGAATTAGGATACGCCCCTCACAGTTTTGAAGAAGGATTGGCCTTGGTGCAATCGCAATTATTAAGTCATACATGAATGTAGTATTGGTATTTTTGGGCGGCGGTATTGGTGCAGTTTTGCGCTGGTTAATACAATTGTTATTGGGTAAATCTGATGGCAATGGCTTTGCTTGGGCTACCTTTACTGTAAATTGTTTTGGCAGTTTATTGATTGGTCTTTTAGCTGCTCTTGCCTTAAAATTTAAGTGGTCGGAGGCCAGTGTACTCTTGTTAATGACTGGTGTTTTGGGTGGTTTTACTACATACTCTGCCTTTGCAATGGATAGCCTTCAAATGCTGAAACAACAGCAGTGGGCATTGGCTATTCAATACGTGCTTTCAACCAATATTATGGCCTTGCTTTGTTGTGCTTTAGGATTTTATCTGGTTAAACTATGAGGTATTTAAAATTATATGGTCTATTGCTTTGCTTGTTTTGGACAACAAGTGCATTTGCTTTAAAGATCATTTTACCCATGGATGTTACACAAAAAAACCATTTAAAAGCTTATGGGCTTACTTATTGGGTCTTGAACAAAGGGGCGGAAGCTGATTGGTTGTTGAATTACCAAGGTGGCAGCTTCATGTTTGACTTTGATGTGCTATACGAAAATGAATGTAAAATCAGAGGCATTAGCTATGAAGTTATTACCGAAAGCAAAGCCAATAGCATTGTTGCAGAGGTCATCAACCCTGAAGTCAATATGGAGGATGTTAAATTGCTGAAGGCGCCTAAAATTGCAGTCTATACACCTAAGAACAAACAACCGTGGGACGATGCTGTAACCATGGTACTTGAGTACGCTGAAATTCCTTATGAAAAGGTTTTTGATGATGAAGTCTTAGAAGATAAATTACTCACTTATGATTGGTTGCATTTGCATCATGAGGATTTTACAGGTCAGTACGGCAAGTTTTGGTACAGCCATAGAAATACAGCTTGGTATGCTGAAGATGTTAGAACCAATGAGGCTTGTGCAGCTAAACACGGCTTTAGTAAAGTGTCTCAATTGAAATTATCTGTTGCCAAAAAAATCAGAGACTTTTGTTTGGGTGGCGGTTTCTTATTTGCCATGTGCAGCGCTACAGATACTTATGACATTGCTCTAGCCGCTGATGGTATCGATATTTGTGAATCCATGTTCGATGGTGATGGAATGGACCCAGAAGCTCAAGAAAAATTGAACTTTAAAAACACTTTTGCCTTTAAAGACTTTTCGCTTGAGACCAGTCCAATTGCTTATGAGCACGCCAGTATTGATAATACCTTGGCCCATCAATCGGTTTTAGAAAATAACGATGTATTTACCCTATTTGATTTCAGTGCCAAGTGGGATGTTGTGCCCTCTATGTTGTGTCAAAATCATACCCAAACCATTAAGGGTTTTATGGGTCAAACCACTGCCTTTAAAAAGCAGTACATTAAAAGTGAAGTATTGATTTTAGGTGAAAATAAAACCCTCAATGAAGCCCGCTATATTCATGGCAACATAGGCAAGGGTACATGGACCTTTTACAGTGGACACGATCCGGAAGATTACCAGCATTTAATCAATGAGCCGCCAACCAATTTGGCTTTGTTTCCAAATAGTCCCGGATTTAGATTAATTTTGAACAATATTCTTTTTCCTAGCGCTAAAAAGAAAAAACTAAAAACGTAATATGCCTATTCAACTTTTTAAAACGGTTATTGAAAAAACTGCCTATGGGGTTTGTGCCAAGATAGGCGACAAAATAGGGATTAGTAAAAAGCGCATTCGTTTGTTTTTCATTTATACAAGCTTTTTAACTTTGGGTTCACCCATCATCATCTATATGATTTTGGCTTTTTGGATGAATATGAAAAATTACGTCAAAGAGAAGCGCAATGCAGTCTGGGATTTATAGTCAGACAATTTCAACTTTACTGATACCACTTACTCTGTATTCTTTGTTGCTTGGCTGTTCGAAGCACTGAAACCAAGTTCTCAATTGTTTACCTTTTTTAAATATCCTGCCGGTTTCAAGCTTAAACAAACTGCCTTCTGGAATTTGTTCGAGTAACAGTTTAGCATCCTTATCATATTTTGCTAATACCTTCATAAGGTTTTTGTCGCTACAGCTACTGGCCTTCAAATGATTGGTATAACTGTGTAATGCTTGCTGAATATCGTTTGGCAATTGGTGGTGCAATACGATTGGTTTCAACAACTCACTAAAACAGGCTTTCCATTCTTTGCCATGGGGGTCAATGGTATTGCGGAATTGTTCAAACGCAATTAGATGCGCTATTTCATGTAATAAGGTAGTTAAAAAGGCATAAGGATTTAAGTCTTTGTTAACGGTTATGCGATGGTAGTTGTCGTGTTTATGTGGAGAGCGGTAATCGCCAAACTTACTGCTGCGAGGCTTATTTAATTTTAATTGAACCTTGTGTTGAATCATTAACTTCACCACATAAGTAGCAGTGCCTTCTGGCAAATACTGAGATAATTTTTCAATCAGTTCAGATTTTGTCACACCCTAGGAGCGGTTAAAAGTAGTTTGATAAGCTTGATAAACTTCTTCAAGTTCTGTATACCAGGCCTCGCCAAATCTTCTGATCAATGGCGCTTTTAAAAATTGAAAGACAGATACATTATTAGCCTTGCCTAGTTGACAAGCAGCCGAACAGATATCCCATTCGTGGTAATTGACTGTTGTCATTTCATTAATCTGCCCCAATCTAATTGGATACAAATGGCAACTGATGGGTTTGTTAAAAGATATGGCGCCACTGTTGTAGGCCTTTTCAATGGCACAGCCTAACTGACCATTCTCTCTGTATACAAAAACACATTCGCCGGTTTCCAAACAAGTTGTTGCGGCATCGTCTATTTCTAATCCTTCATGAAAGCCTATTGCATTATAAAGTGCAATGCCTTTTGGATCCATAAATGGTTTGATCTGTTCAATCTCAGACTCAATGGCTTCTATCTCTGCTAGTTCAATAGGAGCACCTCTATCACCTTCAATACAACATGCGCCTTTGCAAGCGTCTAAATTGCATATAAACTTTTGTGTAAAGACCTCATCAGACACTAAGGTGTCTTGAATCTCTAATATCATTTTTGTTCGAGGTAGTTTTTGAATCCTTTGTCTTCAAGTGCGGTTGCTTTGTTAAGCACCTCATGCTCTTGATTTTTCATAAAGTTGCTAATGCTCGCCCATACTTCAGGCTTGCCTACAGCAACGATTTTAGCGGCATATAAACCTGCGTTTTTAGCACCGTTAATAGCCATTGTACCCACCGGAATACCTGGAGGCATTTGAACGATGCTATATAATGAATCAACACCAGATAGGTTAGAAGATTTAATTGGTACACCAATTACAGGGAGTTCAGTCATGCTAGCTGCCATGCCTGGTAAATGGGCTGCGCCACCTGCTCCCGCAATGATACATGAGTAACCGTTGGCTTTGGCATTACTTGCACTTTCAAACAATCTGTTCGGTGTTCTGTGGGCGCTTACAATGGTTAAATCATAAGTGATTTTAAATTGATCTAAGATTTCAGCGGCTTCTTTCATCACTGGAAGATCGCTGTCTGAGCCCATAATGATTAATACATCTTTCATGCCTTTTGATGGATTTATGTTTACAAAGATAGCGGAAATTAAGCATTCTGAGCAGCAGCTCGCATGCCTAAATACTGTTTTATGGTTTTGAGTTTGTCTAACACTGCCTCTAAATCTTCACCCATAATGGTGATATGACCCATTTTGCGCATTGGTTTTGTTTCTGCTTTGTTGTAAAGATGCACAAACACGCCTGGCATTGGTAGAATATGTTCTAAGCCGGTTAATTCATAAGGGCCATTCACAGATTCAAAGCCTAAAATATTCATCATAGCCGCTGCTTGAATCAAGCTTGTATCGCCCAAGGGCATGCCCAATAAAATCCTGTTCAATTGTTCGTATTGACTGGTGTAACAGGCTTCAATTGTATGGTGGCCACTGTTGTGCGGTCTTGGTGCAATTTCATTCACTAAAATTTGACCATCTTGACTTAAGAACATTTCTACAGCAAAGATGCCAACCCCATTAAGGCATTCTATACATTTTTGAGCTATGGCTTTGGCTGACTGGTCTATCGCTTCACTGATATTCGCCGGTGCAAATAAGATATCTACTAAATTGGCTTTAGGATCAAAGGCCATTTCAACTGTAGGGAAAGTGCAGATTTCACCCTGCTCATTTCTAGCAACTATCACAGATAATTCTATGGCATTCTCAACAAATTCTTCAAGCACTACTGCGCCTTCAAATGGTATTTTACCGTGTTGTTCAATATCAACCTTATTCACCAATTCAACGCCTTTGCCATCGTAGCCACCTTTTCGGAGTTTGGCAGCCACTTTATGCCCGTTCAAAGCTGGTAATTTTGCGGCCCATTCACTTGCATTGTCAACCAATTCAAAAGGACTGCTCGGAATGTTATTGGCTTTGAAAAACAATTTCTGTAAACCTTTGTCTTGAATGATGCTTAGTATTTTAGGCGATGGAATGATTTTGTGTCCTTGCGCCTCAAGTTCAAGCAAAGCCTCCACATTGATGTGTTCGATTTCATAGGTTAAAACATCAGACTGCAAAGCCAGTGCTTTTATTTTTTCAGCATCTTGTAAAGACCCAACAATATGCTGATTGGCAATGTCTTTAGCTGGGGCATTGTCCATTTCTAAAATGGTGTAATGAATGTTCCATGGTTGGCCTGCTTCAATGAGCATTTTGCCCAATTGTCCGCCACCAATAATGCCTATAGATGTTTTAGAAGGTAACATGAATGTGCAGCAAAAATAACCTTTTATTGTTTTGGTAGAATCTGATACAGGTAATTTTCTCCATATAAACTTTCAAAGGAGTCTACAGCTTGCAATGTATGGTGTTCAAACACTTGTGTTTTTTGATCAAGCCAGGCAGCCCTTGACCACTTACTCATGCGATACCCATAATCCGTATAAGCCTTGTTGTTTGAAGTACTATCTATACCATCAAATGCAGTTATGGGATGTAATTTATAAGCGTGATGGAATCCAAATTTTTCACAGAGTCTGTTGTCAATCAAAGGTTTTTGGGTTAAATAATAATCAGCTTGCGGCGCTCGCTCAATAAA
>JAURIG010000070.1:0-2347 GCA_030832905.1 Bacteroidota bacterium | reverse complement strand
AATTTTTCACAGAGTCTGTTGTCAATCAAAGGTTTTTGGGTTAAATAATAATCAGCTTGCGGCGCTCGCTCAATAAAGTTAATGATCTGAGCAATGGGTTGTGTATTCAAAAAAGCGTTGGGCCACAAACCAAAAACTGTGTTCCAAGATAATAACCCAATGATCAGCATGGTATGGCTTTGACTTATTGGTGCTTCAAAGTGTTGAACCAGGTAAAAGACAAATAAGCAAGGCAACATGGCTAAAAATTCCGCATTGCCATCAGAAACAAATGCAAATAAGATATGCAATATTATGGCGATCAAAATCCAAGGTCTTTTTGTAGGCTCTGTTTTATTGTTTTGCGTTGACTTCAGTATCTTAATGCTGTTAATGCCGATTGCGGTCAAGGCTGGTAAAGCAATACAGGTTAAGCCGGCATGTTGTCCTAGAATAGTCCAAATAAGCCCGTGAATCTGTATAAATGATCTTACACAATTAATGCCTGTTAGGGCCAAGTTATTCATCGACCAATGGATATGGGCGTGCTCATTTAAATACTCACCCAATACCAAAGATTGAAGTGTCCATGCATTCGAAAAATAAGCGACTAAAGCATAGGAGAGGGGCACCAATGTCAATCCTAATACAAAGGCAAGACTTTTCTTTGTTAGGCCCTCTGCATACAAGGTAGTGCTCAATAGGGCCAAGGTCCACCAAATTTGAACCTGATGCAACAATATACTCATACTGCATAGAAGACCTGTCACCAACAAATAAAGTAATGGTCTGTTCTGCTGTTTACCATAGTAATAGGTTGCCAGCAAACTAAAGCAAATGGGTAAAATATAAGTTTCAGCAGAGCTGGCAAATCGCATCATTGAAAAACAAGCGCCTACAAAGGACATAGATACAAGCGCTGTTTTGTAGGACTTCCCCCACTGCAACAAAATGGCGTATACCGTGTATAGTGCAAGGCCCGCGCCTAAACTATTTAACAATTGAATGCTTCTGAGTGGAGCAATGGGTAGTTTTATAAAGCATAAGCATTTCCAAAAACACCATTGAACGGCATTGAACAATAAATGATGCGCTTGCCAAATTTGGTCTTGATGTTTAATGCTGGCCGCGTAAAACCAAGCATCAATACCCTCGTTTTGATTGGCAAATATCCCATACAGGATTGCAAAACCAATTGCCAATATTAAGGGTAGGGGTTTCATTAAGCAATCGAATCAATCAATGCTTGTTTAGCGTTAGCAATACTTTGAATCAATTGGTGATTGTCTTCAACACCATTGCCTATCACTAAAACATCGGCGCCAGCTTTATATAGTTGAATAGCTGTTTCTGCGCTTCGAATACCGCCGCCAATGATCAAGGGTAAACCAGTGTTTTGTTTAACTTTTTCAATCATTTTTGGTGCAATTGGTGCAAAGGCGCCACTGCCGGCATCCATATATATACACTGCATGCCCAACATTTTACCCGCTAGAGCAGTAGCTACTGCAATATTGTATTTGTCTGCAGGAATTGGTTTGGTATTGCTCATATAGCTTACACTGGTTTCTCTTCCGCCATCTATCAATAGATAAGCGGTAGGCAGAATATCCAAATTGGTTTGAGCCAAATATGGAGCAGCTACTACTTGTTTACCAATTAAATATTCTGGATTGCGCCCACTCAATAAAGATAAAAACAGAATACCATCCGCATTGGGGTCAACCATCATCTCATTCCCAGGAAATAAATACACCAATCCTTTATAATAGGTTTTGATGGTTTGTATACACTTGGTCAATTGATTGCCTCCCACCAAGCTACCACCTACAAAAATAAAATCAACCTGATTAGCATCGCATAACTGTGCAATATTTGCTACAGCTTCTGCGTTTTGATCTGGGTCAATTAATATGGCCAGTGATTTTTTTAGTGATGCTTGTACTTCCAATAAAAATGTTTTCATAAAACTCAGAAACACTATATTTAATGAGGGTAAAGGTAATGCAAAAAATGAAAATATCAAGTAAATATTGGGCCTTTTTTGTTTTCAACATTGCTCATGTGAAGCGGGATTAGGGTTTTAACATTTCTGTGGAAAAGTCCTTTTCAATTTCTAGTTTTAGTATAACTAGATTTGAAGGACTTCTTTGCAAAAATTGCATCGAAGTCATTTTTGTTTTTACAACTATTTATACAATAACAACTACCATATATGCAGCCAAATTTTGACCAAATGAAGAAGGGCCTCAAGTTCACCAGGCTCAACACAAAGGAGAATGTGTCTCCTTTCGATCAGTTTACTTACGAGTACCGCACATCGGTGATTAAAAACCCTACCGGTGATGTTGTGTTTGAAATGAAGAAC
>JAURIG010000006.1 GCA_030832905.1 Bacteroidota bacterium | reverse complement strand
TATAAATGCACTTGTGTTTTTATGAAGTTTGAAGGCATAACTACTTGATAAAAATTTACACAAGTTTGAAGAATTGCTTATCAATCCCAAATTATAATTTAACGAGGTTTTGTTCTTGAAATCGTTTTGAGCACTTAAAATTAATTCATATTGTGTGTTACTTAGACCAATATTTAACAACCCTATTGCAACATTAGTCAATACAGCGGCATTGAATCTGGCATTAGGTGATTTATATACTTGTTTTTTCAATCCAAGCAATGCAAAATCTTCTGAAACACCATTGGCAAAGTTTCTATCGCGAATAATCCCATGTTGAACCCCTAGTCTTAACTCGCTTGAATTACTTATACCATATCTCAACAATGCATTGGGCAACTGAAACGCATGACTTGACCTTGACTGCACGTAATCAAAACCCATTTCAAGCTGTGCAAAATGTTTGTTAACTGAAAATGGAGATTCTGTAATATCAGGCCTATCAACCACCATGTCTGTTTGAATTTGAGCATAACAATCCCCCATCCATAATCCCAGAAAGCATAGTACAAACCTGACATTGCTCATTATTAATACAAAAATGCTATTTGTACGCCAAAGATATGATTAAATCCTGTATTGCTGGAAAAACTATTGCTATTAAAAACGTTCTTAGTACCAATTTTAGCTTGAAAATTCAATTGAAACAAACTATTGCCGGCATTAATATCTGCACCCACTCCCATTACATATCCCATATCAAAACCATTATTATATTGATCTGTTATAAATTGCCTGATATGGAAACCATCTTCTAAAGAATAAAAAATACTTGTAGCCTTAAAATTCTTTGACACATTTAAACCCAAAATTTTATAGAAGATAAATATACAAAAAAAAACCTTATTTCAAAACTACCTTGAACTTTTCTGCCATTTTTGATAATTGTTCATCGCTTACGCCATGTTGATTTTGACCTGAGTGGTAATGTTCAACAGTGGCTACATGCACTCTGTAAGCGTGGGTTTTTGCCAAGTCAAAATACGGTTGAATTTCCCAATCCATACTGAACACATTGGCTACGAATATTCGAGGCACAGCCTTTAACATAGCCGCTTCACATTGTGATTGACACTGCTTGTAGGCCAAATGGTTATTGGCAAAATCAAACTGATACTCCCCTGCCTCATTGGTAAAATAATCATCAACAGACAAAACCAAATCAGAAGTATTGGCTAGAGCCTGTGCTAAAGTAGACTTCCCTGCTCCAGGCAAGCCCCTTAACAATATGAGTTCTTTAATTGGCATGTAATGATTTTTTTCTGATGCCAAACAACAACAAAGTACCAACCATAAAAAACAGCATTAAACTCAAGACCGAATAACGCATACTGATGCTGCCATTTAAATGGCGCATAATGTGTTCAATTGCACCAAACACAAACACCCCTATAGCAATGGCCACCTTCTCTGAAAATTCATAGAAACTAAAAAAGGAAGTCGTGTCTGAACTGTTAGCAGGAATCATTTTCGCAAAACTAGAGCGTGACAAACTCTGAATACCGCCCATGATAGATCCAACCACAGCGGCTAAAATATAAAAGGCAGAAACACTGTAAACAAAATAAGCGGCAAAGCAAACCCCAATCCAGATCAGATTCAACAACAACAACGCATGAATATTCCCAATGCGCTGAGACAATTTCGAAAAGGCATAAGCCCCAACAATGGCTATCAATTGAATTAATAGAATGGTCATGATCAATTTATCAGAAGGCATTTTCAATTCTTTATCCGCAAAGGTGGCCGCAACATACATAACGGTTTGAACGCCCATGCTGTAAAAAAAGAAAGCCCCTAAAAACCTTTTAGCCACTGGCATTTGCTTTAATTGATGCCAGACCTTACGCATTTCTTGATAGCCTTTTTTAAATGATATTTTTGCGCCCGTACTGTTTGATTTAGGCAGATAATAAAAAGGGATTAAAGAAAACAACAACCACCAAACCCCAACCGTCACAAAAGCAATTCGGCTGCTCATGCCCGCAAAGTAAGATTTGGCTTTAGCCTGAGCATCTGCCATGCTTGCAAATTCATGGGTTTGCCACAAAGTTTGCGTGTAAGCTTCAACATCAAACAACAATTGAGGCATTAAGATAATAAGCAAATTCAAAACCAATAACAACACACCACCAATGTACCCCATGGCAAAACCTCTAGCACTCAATCGATCAAAGCGGTCTTCGGTAGCGATTTCGGGTAAATACGCATTGTAAAACACTATACTACCGGCATACCCAACACTGCCTAAAATAAAAGTAAGCACGCCAATGTAGATGTGGTTTTGATCAAAAAAGTACATCCCGAAACAACTCAAAGCGCCTAAATACACAAAGGCCTTCATGAATTGTTTTTTGTTGCCGGAATTATCAGCCACCCCACTTAAAATTGGATTGATTAAGGCAATGATGATGTAAGCAAACGACAAGCAGTATGCGAACAAAATTGAATCGGTTAAGTGCATCCCCAACACCTCTATTCCCGCTTTGGTTTGCTTATTCCAATACACAGGAAATATAGCAGAAGTAATGGTTAAAGGAAATACGCTATTGGCCCAATCATACATGCACCATGCACTCAGCACACGTGGATTGTTTTTAGAAGTGTCACTCATGATTTTTGACAAAAATACAGTTTATTCCCATATTGCTTATGGGTTAAAAAATGCACTTTAGGAAAATGCTGCTCATAGCGTTGCTGGTAATTATCAGACTGATCATTCGCCATTGTGTTTCGCCAATAAACCCCCTCAGAACTCAATATGCGCTGAATGGCTTGCAAGTACTGCTCTGACAAACAAAACGTTGGAATGATATCGTCCCAAAACACATCATCAATGATCAAATCAAATTGATTGGGCTCAAAATTTTGAACAGCTGTAGCGGCATCTGCCACCTGAATTGACAAATGCTTATATTGATTCAAACCAAAATGTAATTGAGCAAGCGCAACAATTTCAGGATCGATTTCAACGGCAGTTACTGTATAGGGCCAATGACACTTATTTTGAAGAATTTGAAGTGCAGAACCTGCCCCTAAACCCAGCATTAAAATATTTTTAGGCTGATGGGTTTTTAAGACTTCCACTATGCCTTTCAACATGATTTGATGCAAGCTTCCAAAACTATAATTAACATTGGCAGAATTCAAAACCTTATGGCCATTTTCATAATTCACTTCATAGGTCTGGCCCAAAGCCGTTTTGCCGGCTTCAATGGTTTGAGGCAGCACATAACTCAACATTTTTTTGGCAACCATTTGACGAATGAATTGGGGCAAATATAGTCAAGTGAGCACAGAATGTGCATTTTTAGCGCATAACTTATTGTTTGATTTTAGTTAAATTTGCTCCATGAAATTTGGCGTAGTAATATTCCCTGGTTCTAATTGTGACCGCGACTTAATTGAAACCCTTAGCACACTTACAGAACACCCAGTTCAAGAATTGTGGCACAAAGACACTGACCTTAAAGGCGTTGACTTTGTGTTTTTACCTGGAGGCTTCAGTTATGGCGATTACTTAAGAAGCGGTGCGATTGCCAAATTGAGCCCAATTATGCAAAGTGTAATTGAGCATGCCAATAAAGGTGGCTATGTAATGGGCATTTGTAACGGCTTTCAAATCCTATGCGAAAGCGGTTTATTACCCGGTGCGCTATTGCGCAACAACCACCAACAATTTGCTTGCAAAAACGTTTGGTTGAAACCGGGTAACACCAACTTATTGACAACCCATTTATTAGACGCCAACAAAGCCTATAAAATTCCAATTGCACATGGAGAAGGCCGTTATTATGCTGACGAAGCCACCCTTAAAACCATTGAAGCCAACGGCCAAGTAATGTTCAGATATTGCAATGAACAAGGTGAAGTAACAGATGACTCTAACCCAAATGGCTCTCTAAATAACATTGCTGGCATTTGCAATGCTGGCAAAAATGTATTTGGCATGATGCCACATCCTGAGCGTTGTTTTGCTGAACACTTATTAAATACTGATGGTCAATTGGTGTTCAAGAGCATTGTTCAGCCCATTGCTGAAATGGCTTAAACAAACAAGTCTGCAGCGATAGCATCCGCCATCAATTTCCCTTCTGGCGTTAAAGTCAATAGCTGATCTTGCATTTGAACGTGGCCAGAATCCAACCATTTTTGCAATTGCTTTTCAAAATCCACCATTGAACAATTGAATTGTTTGAGTGCATTGATATCCGCGCCCCAAATGGTTCTAAGGCGGGTCATAAGGTATTCATTGAATTGATTCTCTTGACTTAACACTTCTCTCTGAATGGGTATATTCCCCGCTTCAATAGCCTCAGAATACGCTTTCAAATCCGCTACATTCCAAGAGCGCTCAAGGCCATTAAAAGAATGCGCAGAAGGCCCCAAACCAATATATACTTTACTTTGCCAATAGGCGGTATTGTGCACAGCCCAATGACCCGGCTTAGCGTAATTACTGATTTCGTATTGTACCCAGCCCTTTTGAGCTAAGTATGACATGGTCAACTGAAATTGTTCAAGACTGGCTTTTTCATCTATTGCACTTGCTTTGCCCTTTTGTAATAATTTAAACCAAGCCGTTTTCTCTTCGAGCGTTAAGCCATAGCAAGACAAATGCTCCGGATCAAATTGCAAAGCAGTATCCAAATTGTGCAACCACTCTGATTGACTTGAACCAGGAATACCAAAAATCAAATCAAGGCTCAATTCAAATCCATATGTTTTGGCTTTGCTTAAAGCCTCTTTTGCAGTTTGCGCATTATGTGCCCTGTGCATCCATTGAAGATGGTGATCATGAAAACTTTGAACGCCCACACTTAAACGGGAAATGCCTATCGCTTTCCAAGCTTTTAAATGGGCATCGGTCATATCATCAGGGTTGGCCTCTAAGGTAATTTCTCGCCAATTAGCCTGTGGAAAACGCCCTTTGATGGCCAAGAGAATGCGTTCTATGCTTTGAGGCTCGACGAATGAAGGCGTACCTCCGCCGAAGTATATTGTTTCTAAAGTAGAAGGAAATTCCGCAGCTCTTAATGCCATCTCTTTTAGCAAAGAATCGATAAAAATCGACTGCTTGTTCAGCTGGGTGGTGAAATAAAAATTACAATAAATACAGGCTTGTTTACAAAATGGAATATGAATGTAAATACCTGACATACTGCAAACTAAACACTTTTAATGCAGAAAGACAAAGGCATAATTTTAGTCATCTATTTGGGTGTCTTGAAAATCAGCCAATTAATTCGGGTTTTGTGCTCATATATGCAATTATTTTGATTTAGTTTGAAATTGTACAAAAACCATGATTAAACTAGAAAACATTTTAGTTCCATTTGTTGATTCACCATCAGCTACAGGAGCATTAAAAACAGCAGCCATCATGAGTAGAATTCACCAAGCAAAACTTTTTGTGCTGCATGTGAATACAGACAAGACCCCAAGTAACCTGCTAGACACCATTCAAAACATCTGCACCCAAGAGCAAGTCAAATTCACTTTCATGGAACGCAGTGGTAACATTTGCAGAGCCATTAACAAAGCTGAAAAGGAAATGGACGCAGACATCATTATCATGGGCGCCTATGGCATTACCGGCTGGCAACAGTTCTGGGTTGGCAGCAATGCCTTTAAGGTTATAAGTACTTCACAATGCCCTGTTATAACATTGCAAAACGACTGCAACGGTTTCAATGGCTTTCAAAAAATATTATTACCCCTTGATGACAGCGAAGAAACCAGGCAAAAAGTGAATTGGGTATTAAAGATTGCCAAAGGCTTTGATGCAGAGGTCCTAATCGGCAAAACCAGCAAATCCCATAGCGATGACACCAAAAAGCGTTTGGAAGTGTATGCCCAGCAAATTGAAACCATATTAAACCGTGAAGGCATTCGCAATGATACCATTGAAAGCTTTGGTCAAAATGTAGCCGAAAGCTGTATCAAAATGGCCCAAGCAGAACAATGTGACTTGATCAGTATTATGACTGAGACCGAAAACTCTAATAGTTTTTTTATGGGCACATATGCTCAACAACTGGTAAGCACTTCACCAATACCAGTTATGAGCATACATGCACGCAACATAGGCAAACACGGCGCAACAGGGTATTAAAGCCCTTGAATAAACTTATCTTTAGGATATTTAACCTCGTAAGTAAATCTTACTTTTTTGGTTTCTTTTGGCTTCAACTTAAAATGCCATGATAATTGCCCATTCAACTCATTCAGATTAGCGCCATCTTTATCAACAAGATTGATTTTAATATTCGGATCGCTTGACACCGGAATTTGATCTTCTAGGTCAAAATCAAGTGCAATGGCTTTGGTATTTCTAATGGTGATTTCATAGGATTTGGTGTGCACCTTATAATCACTTAAAACTTGTTCCTTACATTTCTCCTTAAGTGTAATGCGTTTCATCACTACTTCTTTATCGCGCCCTAAATTTATGAGTAAGGTATCAGAAGTGGTTTGAGGATCAATGGTGGTTGTACCAATAAAAGACTCATCAAAGTACAAACGGGCTGAAGAAGGCAATAAATTCAAGTCCTCCCACCCTACTAATTTACCCATCAAAAAAGCATCTGGATCCAATTTCGGCACAGCTGAATACGCCATGGTATATGGCACGTCTGTGCTATTAATGACCACATGATGAGGTTTGTTATCAGAGGCAATATTAGTGGAAGATTTAATGGTGTATTCAATGCGCATAACCGACTCATCTACTGTAAAAACAGGCTCCATTTGATTGGCATCAAAAGATTGTCCATCCGCATCGTCCTGAATAGCCAATGATTTTGTTGCTACCTCAGGCTTCATTACTTCATTATACATAGACCTCGACATGGCCTTATTCACCTTGGCTGGATAAGAATTAGGGTAACCAAAATACAGATTCCAAATGGATAAAATTGGTTTATCGTTTGTCTGACTTGGATTACTGGTTGACAAGACCAAATCAATATCTTTCCAATCAACCCCTGAACTTTGGTAAACTTTGGCCCTTTGGATCAACTTTAAGGAAGACTTAGAGGCACTTGCCATAATATCTATCAATGGGGTCCAACCGGCTGAATACACAAAATACTTTAACACCAATTGACAATTCCCCGCCTCTTGCACATCAACACTTACTATGATTTGATGAATGGGTTGTGTACTTTGAGGATCAATGGTATTTAAATTACTGTTTTGCAAATTGGTATAGTAGGTCAAACGGGCATTTAACTGATTTAAGAGCTTCTCCATTCTGCCATTGCGTTTTTCTTGCACCAAAGACTCGTCGTCTATGGTTCTCAATCTCACCTTTAATAGATCTAAGCTAGCTTTCAGTAAGGCCAAAGAGTCTTTTGTGAATTCCCCTCTGATCATTTTATTGCCCAACAAAAGTTGTTTTTCCTTGCCCAAAGCAATCAATTTATTGCTGCAATCTTTAATTTCCCATTCAACGTCTTCAATAGAATCATTGATTTTTTGGATGAAGTAGTAATATTTCTGATGCTGAGCGATTGGGGTTTTGGTTTCGGTGTAATACACTTCTTTTCGGGCATCAATGACAGTTCCGCCTTTTAAATAAGCAGAAATACTGTTTTCATCCAAGATTGGTGACACGCCATCTATCACAATGTCGTGGACCCCAGAATTCAAATACAAATTGTTGCGATATGACAATTCTGCCCCAGATAAATACACCAATGCTTTGCTAGGCTTTGGCTTACTAATTTTAATGTTTTCGGCTTGTGCAAATGCTGACAACAAAGCCAATGCGATAAGTGTGATACGTTTCATAATGAAGTGGATTTTTCTGCTTCATCCGATGAAACGCCAAAAGGTAAATGCCTTAGATCAAAGTATCTTTTGATATAGAATCTGTGGGCTTAACTATTACAGGCAAAGTCCCTGTAAAGGCCTGCTCTCCAATGTATACTGAAGTCATACTTAAAGAGCCCGCAACATACTGGTCATTAAAAAAGGCTATCTGATCTTTGTCTGTTTGCAAGCCCAAGGTATACAACAACGGAATGTAATGATCTGGAGTTGGAATGGCCAAAGAGGCATATTTACTCAAACCATTGTAATTGACTAAAGCTTGATGGTTTTTTCGCAAAATATTTTGTTTAAACAAGGTATTCATCTCTATAGCCCAATCATAGGCATAGTTGTCAACCGAGAATTTATCCCAGGCTATATTGGCTAAATTGTGTACCATATTACCACTGCCTATAATCAGTACCCCTTTTTTTCTTAGGGCCGCCAACTCTTTTGCTAATTGATAATGGTAACTCGTGGGTTGTTTGAAGTCAATACTCAATTGCAAGACCGGCACATCGGCTAAAGGGTAAATATGCTTTAGAATAGACCACGTGCCATGATCCAATCCCCAGTCCATATCAAGACCAACTGGCGTTGAATGAATGGTGTTTTTTACTAATGTAGCCATTTCCACCTGCCCTGGCGCAGGATATTGCACATCAAATAAAGCTTTTGGGAAGCCCCCAAAATCATGAATGGTTTTAGGCAATGGCATTGCGGTTACATAAGTACCTTGTGTTAGCCAGTGCGCAGACACACAGAGCACCGCTTTGGGTTTGGGAATGGTCTTGCCCAATTGTTGCCACGCCAAGCTAAAGGCATTGTTTTCTATGGCATTCATTGGTGAACCATGACCTATAAATAACACCGGCATACTTTGCTCTTGTATTGGCAAATCGTCGGTGAATTGTTTGAATGAACCTAGTCCTATCATACCTGTTACGCCGGCCATGTATTTTATAAATTCCAACCTTTTCATTTTATTCGTTGCAACAAATATACACTATTTGTTGGATTTTATTCAAACAAATTTAAACAATTGCCTCTATAGGCCTATAAAAAAAATCAAGCCCATGGCTGAAGAAATATCTTTAATTTTGCAGAAAAAAATTATGCCATATCCAGAGATGCTAGTTGCTCCTATGAGAGCCGAATTAACCAATGTAGGGTTCAAAGAACTTAAATCAGCAGAAGACGTTGAAAACGCATTCGCCAACCAACAAGGCATGAGCTTAGTCGTTGTGAATTCAGTTTGCGGTTGTGCTGCAGGTGCAGCCAGACCAGGCATTATCCGTTCTTTAACGCACGAGAAAACCCCAGCACAATTGTATACCGTTTTTGCAGGACAAGATGTTGATGCTGTGGCCAAAGCCAGAGAATTCATGTTGCCTTATCCGCCATCATCTCCTAGTGTTGCCCTATTCAAAGACGGACAACTGGTTCATTTTGTTGAACGCCTTAATATTGAAGGACATACAGCAGAACAAGTGGCAGACCAGCTTAAACAAGCTTACGATCAATTTTGTTAAACCCCTTTGGGCTGCAAAGTTTTATTCTAATTAAGGTTTGGAAAGTCAGAATGAAAGCCTTACCTTTGCATCCCTTTTAAATAAAAACGTATGAGTTTAGTTAATTATGAATCTGCTATCATACTAACACCCGTACTGTCTGAGGCACAAATGCAAGAAGCCGTGAAAACCTACAGACAGTTGATAGTAGAGCAAGGTGGTAAAATTGTCAATGAAACCAATTGGGGATTGACAAAATTAGCCTACCCAATCAAGAAAAAATCAACCGGCTTCTATCACTTCTTTGAGTTTCAAGCAAACTCTGAATTCATTGCTCACCTTGAGACAATGTACCGCAGAGATGAACGCATTTTGAGATTCTTAAACACCAAGTTAGACAAACACGCTGTGGTTTTCAACGAAAGAAAAAAGAAAGGCGAAATCGCCCCAGCTGCTAAAATCGTTAAGGAGGACGCTAAAGTATAATCATGAGTAAGCCAAATAGCAAATCAGGCGGAGCAGACAATTTCAATTTCAATGCTCAGAACGCACAGACCGTGATCAAAAAGAAATACTGTCGTTTCAAGAAACACAACATTAAATATGTAGACTATAAAGATGCTAATTTCTTGTTGAAGTTCATGAACGAACAAGGCAAAATTCTTCCTGGAAGAATCACTGGTACTTCAGACAAATATCAACGTAAAGTTGCAACTGCAGTAAAACGCGCCCGTTTCATGGCCATTTTACCATATGTTGCTGACGGTTTAAAATAATCATTAAACAAGGAGGAAAACAATGTCAAACATGAAATTAATTCTTACCCAAGACGTTAGAAATTTGGGTCATAAAGACGATGTGGTAGCAGTACGTCCTGGATATGGAAGAAACTACCTCATCCCAAAAGGCATGGCTAAAGTGGCAACAGAATCTGCCCTTAAAATGCTTGCTGAGGATATCAAACAAAGAGCATTCAAACAAGATAAAATTAAGAAAGACGCTGATGCATTAGCGATCAAACTTGAAGGCATCAAAATTGTATTGAAAGCTAAAACTGGTACTTCTGGAAAGATTTTTGGTTCTGTAACTGCGTTACAAGTATCAAATGCATTAAAAGAACAAGGTATTGAAGTGGACAGAAGAAAAATCACTTTCTCTGAAGAACCTAAAGTATTAGGCACATACCACGCAACCATCAACTTACACAAAGAGGTTTCAAAAACAATTGAAATCGAGGTAGTTGCTGAATAATCTTTATTCAAAATTTATTTGGGGAAAAGGGGTGAAATAATTCACCCCTTTTTTCGTTGCTTATCATAAGCGTAAACTTATATTCGAACTTTAATCACCATGAAAAAATTCATCTTACTCAGTCTTTTTATAGGTATTGGTCTTATAACGGCCACGGCACAAAACAACAAACAACAAAAAGGTTTGTTATGGCAAATCACTGGCAATGGCCTAAAAAAACCAAGTTACCTCTATGGCACCATGCACGTGAGTCAAAAACTCGCCTTTCACTTAGGTGATTCATTCTATTTGGCCCTATCAAAAAGTGATGTTGTTGCCCTTGAACAAAACCTTGACAGTGTAATTCACCAATGGATTACAGACAACGATTTTGACAAACCCGAAGATGCGAACAAAGTTTATCAAAGAGGGTCTCAAGACTATTTAACTTTGTCAGACTTCAAACTCAACAGCTACAACAAACGTTTGCTAAAAAGCAAATTGAGCGAAGAAGCCAGAGAGGTGAATTATTTATTGACCAGAGGTGATCAAGGCGACTTTGAAGAAGATGTTTGGTTGGATTTATACATTTATCAAATTGCTAAAAAATTAGGCAAAGGGTTTACGGGTGTTGAAGGCTTTGAAGAAAGCAGAGAATTAGTTAAAAAAGCGCAAAAAGAACCAAAAGACGCCAAAAAGAAGACTTTTAACTTTTCTAAATCTTATAAACTCAGACAACAAGTAGCTGAAGCCTACAGAAAGGGCGACATCTACATGATAGATTCAATTGACCGTATGACGGAATCAGACCACTACCGCGAATACATGTTGTATAAGCGCAATGCCAATATGGCCCGCAGAATGGATTCTATTATGCATTTAGGCAAAACCATGTTTACGGGAGTAGGTTGCGCTCACTTGCCTGGCGATAAAGGTGTTATTCAAATGCTCATTGACAAAGGCTACCAATTAAGACCTGTTCAAAGTTTAGCCTTAGAAAAAAGCCCTATGGCCAAAAAGTATGAGGACATGGCTTTTAAACACAAATACCAAGCTCAAACCTCTGCCGATGGGTTAATTACGGCCGTGTTACCAAGCAAATTATCAATGGTTAACAACAACAGCGATTACACCTCTTACTTCTCTCCTGACTTGGCCAATGGTTATTATTATCAAATTGAAAAAATCGCATGTAACACCATTTTCTCTGGCAAAACCCCTGATGATATCTTATTGGATATTGACACCATGATTTTTGAAAACATCCCGGGTGAGATTACGTCTAAGCGCCCTATATATTCTAATGGCTTTAGTGGCATGGAAGTCATCACGCAATTAAAAACAGGAGACTTAAACCGCTTCCAAATCATTGCCTCTCCTTTTAATGTTTATATTATTCGCTTAAGTGGAAAAGACAAATTTGCTATTGGCTCTGATGCCAATAAGTTTTTTAAAACCTTGCAAATTAATGAAGGCAATGCCAGAATTTGGAAGCGCACTCAAAGTTATGATTCCATTTTTAGCATTGAGCTACCTAGCCCAGCTCCGGCAATGCCGCTTAAAGCAAGTTTTTTAAGTGCTGCCAACTATGAGCATATAGTATACGACAAAAGCAGTGGCAATACCTATATGATTAAACAATTGGATGTTTTAAATGAAGATTATTTAGAACACGATAGTTTTGAATTACATGTTATGGCTAGAAGTTTTGCTGCAACTGACAACTACGAAATCGTTGATACTAAAACATTTAACTGGCAAGGCTATGCAGCAATGGATGTGCAATACACCAATGCCTCAATTGATCCAATCTATGCCCGTATGGTTGTATGTGGCACACGTTATATCTTGTTTGTATGCAAACCAATGATCAGTTATTTAGAAGGCATGCCTAGAGGCAATAGCAATGACGAAGGTTTTAACGATCGTTTTTTCAGCAGCATACAATTCAATGGTCAACCACAATTCAACTACTTTGACTATAAAGACACCAATTTCTATTTCTCTGTAAAGACCACTAGCAATCCCGTGCTTTGCAAAGAGAGCAATTATGATTACGGCATGTGGGGTGAATATGTGGAGTCAGATGAAAAAGAAGTAAAAGAACAAGCATATTACCAAGGTCGTTATAAAGAAATGTACTTTAAAAACCAAAATGCTAATGATTTCATTACAGTTGGTTGTTATACCTACGGTCGTTATGAGAACCAAGTTAAAAACCCTAAAACCTATATGGAAACTTGGAAGAAAAAAGGGTCTTTAAAATGCTTATCAGCTCAAACCTACAAACGCAATGGCGTAGACTACTACTTATACAGCTATTCTGACACCAATACCAGCAGAGTCATTAAAGAATTGAGTGCCTTAAGAGGCAACAGACGTTATTCTGTGGTGGCTTATTTAGACACAGTGAGTGGTAAAAGTGAATTTGCCTCGACCTTTCTAAACAGCTTTGATGTGAGTGACACATTGATCAATGACAGTATCTTTAAACCAAAAGGCTATAGATTCATTGCGGATTTCAGCAGTAAAGATTCTATCAGAAGAAAAGCTGCGATTAAATATGTTTACACTGTCAACTTCACTAAGAACGAATTGCCGCATTTGTACAATATGATTGACACCATCAGCAACAAGGGTGACGCTGCAGAAATCAGAAGCACCTTGATAGATAAAATGGTTCAAATAGACAGTGCTCAAGACCTGATTGTGCCCTACTTAAGTAAATTGTACAAACGCTTTAATGATACGGCTTACTTACAAATTCAAGTTTTAACAGCAATGGCAAGGGTTAAATCATTGAAATCATATCAAAACATGAAGCCGATTTTGTCTCAGGACATGCCAATTTCTGACAACAGCAATTCAATGGAAGCGATTTTATACCCTTTCTATGACTCTTTAAAATTAAGCAAGAATTTACTTAATGAATTGATTGAACTAACCGCTATAGATGAGTACAGAATAACTGCCTACGATTTGATTTCAAGAATGAAAGACAGTGGTATTATTACAGAAAATGACTACTTGCCTTTACACGACAAATTAATCAAAGAAACCAAAATCGAATACAAACGCATGATGGCCAGTCTTACCAATCTAAAAAGCAAAGACAATTATAACAGCTATGATTTTTATGCCATTGATGCTGAATCCATTCAAGATTGGGGTGACTACGATTATACAAGCTCTACTAGCTACACCTACAGACCGGTTTTAAACTCGCTCTTAGACCTAACCCTTCCGCTTCGCAGCAAAAATGCCAGCATGGGTGAAATTGCCAGCAAATTATGCAAGATCAACGACAATGAATTGCGTTTGTCTTTAATGCCTGTTTTATTGAAATATAAATTAAGCTTTCATGACACTGTATATGAAGCTTTGGCAAAAAACAATAAAACCAGATCCAGATTGTACGACATTCTAGAAGACGGTAAACAATTAGAGAAATTCCCTAAGGCCTATTTGAAGCAATCTGACATGGTGATTGCAGCCTTCTATAACTACAAATCTTATAGTAAAATTGACACTGTTGAAATCCTTTATACTCAGAAGATTATAATTGGCAACGATAGTGGTTTGGTATACGTATGCCGCTATAAATTAGAAGACGATGAAACGTATTCTTTGTACATGTCTGAGTCAATGCCTTGCGACACCAATAAGCTCAATACAGACAAAACGCCTCGCGTATTTTACATGACTACTAATAGTTTAGACGAAGAAGATGACTTTGATCAAATGGTGAAAAAGAACCTCTTTGAGAACCTATTGAGTCAGAGAAGGTATAGAAATGGTGGTTATTATACCCCTGAATATGATTACGGCGACGACTATGGGTTTTATTATTAAAACCCATAGCAATCGTTTTTTTGCTTAGGCAAATCAATTAGGCTGGAAAAAAACAGCAAAAAAAAATCCTCTGCAAGCAGAGGATTTTTTTTTGAAAGTACTGTAGTGATTACTCAGCAGAAGTTTCTTCAGTTGCATCAGCAGCAGGCGCTTCAACTGTTGTTGTTTCAGCAGCTGGAGCTGCAGCTTTTTTACTTCTTCTGGTTTTGCCTTTAGCGGCTTTATCTTTTTGACCGATTTTATCAGTGTACTCGTTAAAGTCAACCAATTCAATCATTGCCATTTCAGCGTTATCACCAATTCTGGTGCCTAACTTTAAAATTCTTGTATAACCACCTGGTCTGTTGGCAACCTTCTCAGCAACCACACTGAACAATTCTTTTAAAGCTTCTTTGTCTCTTAAGTAGGCAAATACCGTTCTTCTTGAATGCATAGTATCATTTTTAGATTTGGTAATGATAGGTTCTGCATACACTCTCAAAGCCTTAGCTTTAGCAAGTGTTGTGGTAATGCGTTTATGTTTGATCAAAGAGATGGTCATGTTGGCCATCAATGCTCTTCTGTGAGAAGCTGTTCTACCTAATTTATTTACTTTATTTCCGTGTCTCATGGTATTCTCTTATTATTCTTCGCCTAAGTTGTATTTTGATACGTCCATACCAAAATTTAAACCTTTTTCTCTAACAAACTCTTCTAACTCAGACAAAGACTTTTTACCAAAGTTTCTGAACTTTAATAAATCATCAATATCATAAGCTACTAATTCACCTAATGTGCGAATTTCAGCAGCTTTTAAGCAATTGTATGCTCTAACAGAAAGATCTAAGTCAGCTAAGTTGGTTTTAAGGATCTTACGCATGTGTAAGAAATTCTCATCAACTTCTTGAGCTGGCTTTTTAACTTGACTGTCTAACAAAATGTTTTCATCACTGAATAAGATAAAGTGTTGAATCAAGATATTAGCAGCTTCTTTCAAAGCGTTCTCTGGGTGAATTGAACCATCAGTTTGAATCTCAATGATCAACTTTTCATAGTCGGTTTTTTGTTCAACCCTGAAATCTTCAATGGTGTATTTAACATTCTTAATAGGCGTAAAAATCGCATCAATTGGAATTAAACCGATTTGAGCATCTTTTGGCTTATTTTCTTCAGCTGGCACATAACCTCTGCCTTTGTCAATTGAAATTTCAATTTCTAAATTAACAGATGTTTCCATGTTGCAAATCACTAAATCTGGATTCAATACTTCAAACGTGTTGGTGTAACGTGAAATATCGCCAGCGGTAAATTGTTCTTTACCTTTAATGCTGATGAATACCTTTTCGTGATCATCAGAATTGCTCACTTTTTTGAAACGAACTTGCTTAAGGTTCAATACGATTTCAGTAACATCTTCAGCAATTCCTTTGATAGTAGAGAATTCGTGATCTACACCTTGGATTCTGATAGTTGTGATGGCATGCCCCTCTAATGAAGAAAGCAATATTCTACGTAGAGAGTTACCTATGGTTATACCATAGCCTTTCTCGAGTGGGCTAAATTCGAACAGACCATAGAAGTCTGTATCTTTATGCATGATCACTCTTTCGGGTTTTTGGAATGCTAATATTGGCATTTTAATGTGTATTAATTTAAGGTTTATTTAGAGTACAACTCTACGATTAACTGTTCTTTAATGTTTTCAGGAATTTCTGATCTTTCAGGTAAGTTCAAGAATGTGCCTGTCATTGATTTTTCGTTCCATTCTAACCAGCTGAAACGTTTTCTACCCAAATTCAAAGATGTGGTAATGGTTTCAAGTGTTTTAGATTTTTCACGAACAGAAACAGTATCGCCTGGTTTCAATAAGTATGAAGGGATGTTTACAATTTCGCCATTCACTAAAATGTGATTGTGAGAAGTTAATTGTCTAGCAGCACTTCTTGTAGGAGCAATGCCTAATCTGTATACTGTATTGTCTAATCTAGACTCTAAAGTTTTTAATAAGTTTTCGCCTGTGATACCACGTTTTTTAGCCGCTAATTTGAAAGTCTTAGCAAATTGACGCTCTAATAAACCGTATGTATATTTAGCTTTTTGTTTTTCAATTAACTGGATTGCGTACTCAGATTGCTTACCTCTTCTTCTAGAATTGCCGTGCATTCCAGGAGGGTAGTTCTTTTTCTCAACAGTTTTATCTGGACCAAAGATTGCTTCTTTGAATCTACGTGCGATTTTGGTTTTTGGACCTGTATATCTTGCCATTGTATTGTCTTAATCTAAATAGTGGATGATTATATACGTCTGCGTTTTGGAGGACGACAGCCGTTGTGAGGAAGTGGAGTTGTATCGTGGATTGAAAGCACTTCGATACCAACTGCAGCTAAGTTTCTGATAGCAGAATCTCTTCCTGAACCTGGGCCTTTCACAAACACATCTACTTTTCTTAAACCTAAATCATAGGCCACTTTACCACAATCTTGGCTAGCCAATTGTGCAGCATACGGTGTGTTCTTTTTAGATCCTCTGAAACCCATTTTACCGGCAGAAGACCAAGAAATCACATCACCATTAGCATTGGTTACTGAAACAATGATGTTGTTGAAAGAGGCTTTGATATGAACCTGTCCAACTGGATCAACTTTAACTTTCTTTTTGTTTTTTACAGTACTCATTTATCTATTATTTAGTAACTTTCTTCTTGTTAGCAACAGTCTTACGCTTACCTTTTCTGGTACGTGAGTTGTTTTTAGTACTTTGGCCTCTTAATGGTAAGCCTTTACGGTGACGAGTGCCACGGTAACAACCAATGTCCATTAAACGTTTGATGTTCAATTGAACTTCAGAACGCAATTCGCCTTCAGTTTTGAAAGAATTAGCGATGATGTTTCTTATTGAAGTTAACTCATCGTCGTTCCACTCACCCACTTTTTTGTCGTGGTTAATGTTGGCTTGGTTCAAAATAGACTGAGCTCTGCTTGAGCCAATTCCGAACACATAGGTCAAACCTATAACGCCTCTCTTGTTTTTAGGTAAATCTATACCAGCTATCCTTGCCATTGTTATTGTTTATCCTTGTCTTTGTTTAAATTTTGGGTTCTTCTTGCAAATCACAAAAAGTTTGCCTTTTCTTTTTACCAGTTTGCAGTCTACGCTGCGCTTTTTAACTGAAGTTCTTACTTTCATACTTAATTATTTATATCTATACGAAATTCTTCCCCTGCTTAAATCATATGGGCTCATCTCCACTTGAACTCTGTCGCCTGGTAATACCCTTATGTATTTCATACGCATTTTGCCTGAAATGGTCGCAATGATCTCATGCTCATTCGCCAACTTCACACGAAACATTGCGTTTGACAATGCTTCTATGATAGTGCCGTCTTGTTTTATGGAATCTTGCTTAGCCATTTTTCGGGGGGTGCAAATTTAATACTTTATTTTTTATTTATCAAATTGATTGTGTTCCTAGGGTGCCTGATCTTCCGCGAATACGACCTGACTTCATAAGCCCATCGTAGTGACGCATCAATAAGTGACTTTCGATTTGTTGAAGGGTATCTAGTACCACTCCGACCATAATCAACAATGAAGTACCTCCGAAGAATTGAGCAAAGCTTTGGCTGATTCCGAATAACATTGCGAGTGATGGTAGAATAGCAACCGCGGCTAAGAATAAAGATCCTGGGAAGGTTATTCTTGACATGATTTCATCAATGTATTCACTGGTGTGTCTGCCTGGTTTAATGCCTGGAATAAATCCACCGCTTTTCTTTAATTCATCTGCCATTTGGTTAGAGTTAACTGTGATGGCTGTATAGAAGTAAGTGAAAGCTATAATTAAAATGGCAAATACAGTATTGTAAGCAAATGAACCGTAATCGCTCATAGCTCTTAAAATTGAACCAGGGTTGTCAACACTTTGAGCAATGGTTGGAGGCAAGAACATGATGGCTTGAGCAAAAATGATTGGCATTACACCTGCAGAATTCACTTTAAGTGGAATGTATTGACGAGCACCGCCTACCATTCTGTTACCTTCAACACGTTTGGCATAATTGACACTGATCTTTCTGACCCCTTGTATCAATAATATGGTGGCAACAATTACCGCTAGCCAAGTCACGATTTCAACAATGAAAAGTGGCATACCACCTTTAGTGATACGTTGATCCAATTCGAAACCTAAAGCTTCTGGTAAACGGTCAATGATACCGACCATGATGATTAATGAGATACCATTACCAAGACCTTTGTCTGTGATACGTTCTCCCAACCACATAGTAAACATAGTACCTGCTACTAACATTGCAACGTTGATGACCATGAACATGGTTTCTGACATCAATTCAGGATGGGTTTTGAACAACAAAGCACTCCAGTTGTCAGATTTGCCAGTAATATTGTACAAGTAAGCCACAGCTTGAACCATAGTAATGGCAATGGTTAAAACTCTGGTGTATTGATTGATTTTACGACGGCCATCCTCTCCTTCTTTTTGCATACGTTGGAAGCTTGGAACGGCAATCGTTAATAATTGAATAACAATGGATGCAGAGATGTAAGGCATAATACCCAAAGCGAATATTGCACCTCTACCAAATGCACCACCTGCGAAAACATTCACTAAACCAAGGATACCTTCGGTTTGGCTTTTTAAAGCCCCCATTAATACACTGCCATCGATACCTGGTAAAATGATAAAGGTACCAACTCTGTATACAAGAAGTAATAAAAGGGTGTTTTTGATCTTAGATCTAAGCTCCTCTATACTCCAGATTTCTTTGATTTTTTGAATAAATTTCTTCATTCTCTAGGAATTAGTAAATGGTAATTAATTGAACTGAACCACCTTTGGCCTCAATGGCTTGTTTGGCTGTATCAGAAAAGCCATGGGCGTGAACTTCTAATTTAGCAGTTAATACACCACGACCAAGGATTTTGAAGTATTCTCTCTTACCAACTAGGTTATTGCTTACCATGGTTTCATGATTGATCACGGTTAAACCTTTTGCATCAGCAAGTTTTTGCAATACATCTAAATTCACTGATGCATAATCAATACGATTGATGTTTCTAAATCCACCTTTAGGAATACGACGTTGCAATGGCATTTGACCGCCTTCAAAACCTTTTTTACGGCTGTAACCGCTTCGGCTTTGTGCACCTTTATGACCTCTTGTAGATGTACCACCTCTTCCAGAACCTGTACCTCTACCAATTCTTTTTTCTTTTTTCGTTGCACCTTGTGCAGGCTTTAAGCTATTTAATTCCATCTTAAATATTTTCTACTTTTACTAAGTGATTCACTTTTCTTAGAATGCCTTTGATCTGAGGAGTCAAAGTCAATTCATTAAAACTATTGATTTTATCGAGACCAAGTGCTTGCATGTTTCTCTCAACCCTTTCAGATTGACCAATAGTACTACGCAATTTGGTTATTCTTACTTTTGACATATAATTAACCGTTAAATACTTGTTTTAAATTGATGTTTCTTTGTTTAGAAATGGTGTAAGGATCTCTAAGTTTAGCCAATGCATCAAGCGTAGCCTTTACCACGTTGTGTGGGTTAGAAGACCCTTTAGATTTAGCTAGAACGTCGTGAACACCAGCGCTTTCTAATACAGCACGCATAGCACCACCTGCAATTACACCAGTACCGTGTGAAGCTGGCTTAATGAATACACTACCGCCACCGAATTTACCGTATTGTTCATGCGGTACAGTACCATGTAAAATTGGCACTTTAATTAGGTTTTTCTTAGCGTCTTCAATGGCTTTTTGAATGGCATCGGTTACCTCGCCGGCTTTACCTAAACCATTACCCACTATACCATTTCCATCTCCAACTACCACAATGGCAGTGAAAGTGAATGTACGACCACCTTTGGTTACTTTGGCAACGCGGTTTACTGCAACAACTTTCTCTTTTAATTCGAGTTCAGATTGTCTAACACGTTTGATATTGCTATTTGTCATTTTCCTATTGTATTAAAATTGTAAGCCCCCTTCTCTAGCACCTTCTGCAAGACTTTTAACTCTACCATGGTAAAGGAAACCATTACGGTCGAATACCACTGTAACAATTCCTAATGCTTTTGCTTTTTCAGCAATGCGCTTTCCTACGATAGCCGCTTTAGCGGTGTTATTGTCTTTAGATGCAACTAGATCTTTTTCACGACTTGATGACGCACAAATGGTTTTATGGTTGACATCAACAATCTGAGCATAAATCTCAGCATTGCTTCTGAAAACGACCAAACGAGGGCGTTCTGCAGAGGCAGTAATTTTGCCAGATACTCTGCGTTTTATTTTAAGTCTTCTTTCTGATTTAACTTGGCTCATTTTCCTAAATTATTATTTTTTAGATGCTGACTTACCAGCTTTTCTTCTTAATTGTTCACCTACAAAACGGATACCTTTTCCTTTGTATGGCTCAGGCTTGCGGAAACCTCTTATTTTGGCAGCTACTTGACCCAACAATTGTTTGTCAGCGCTTTCCATAATGATGGTTGGGTTTTGACCTTTTTCAGTAACAGTCGTCAATTTGATTTCTTTTGGTACTTCCAACATGATTCTGTGAGAGTATCCAACAGATAAATCTAATATTTGACCAGCGTTAGTGGCTTTATAACCTACACCTACTAATTCTTGTTTGGTGGTATGACCTTGAGTTACACCAACCACATTGTTGTTTAACAATGAGCGGTATAAACCGTGAAGGGCACGATTTTGTTTTTCATCGTTCGGGCGCTCAATGGTCAATACGTTGTTTTCAAGTTTAACATTGAAACCAGCTTGTATTGGCTGATGCAATTCGCCTTTAGGACCTTTTACAGTCACGATGTTATCAGCAGAGACTTTAACGTCTACACCTGCTGGAACGGTGATCGGAGCTTTTCCTATTCTTGACATAGTATTCTTTCTTTAATGGTTTACGATACGTAACACAGCACTTCGCCGCCTACGTTCAATGTTCTAGCTTCTTTATCAGTGATTACGCCTTTAGAGGTAGAGATAATGGCAATACCCAAACCGTTAATTACACGTGGTAAGTTATCAGCTGGAGCGTATTTTCTCAAACCAGGTTTGCTCACTCTGATGAGCTCTCTGATGGCAGGTTGTCTTGTAGCGGCATCGTATTTAAGCGCCACTTTGATAACACCTTGCTTGTTTTCGGTTTCGTCGAACTTATAGTTTAAGATATAGCCTTTTTCAAAAAGCACTTTAGTCATTGCTTTTTTAATGTTTGAAGCAGGAATTTCTACAATTCTATGCTTGGCTTGTAATGCGTTTCTTAAACGGGTTAAGTAATCTGCTATTGGATCAGTCATTGTATTCTATTTTTATTACCAACTTGATTTTGTTACACCTGGAATTTTACCTGCTGAAGCCAATTCACGGAACTGGTTTCTGCACAAACCAAATACATTGATGTATCCTCTTGGTTTGCCTGTTAATTTGCATCTGTTGCGCAAACGAACTCTTGAAGAGCTTCTTGGAAGCTTTTGTAAGGCGATGTAATCACCAGCTTCTTTTAACTGTTTGCGTTTTTCTGCGTATTTAGCAACTAATCTCTCTTTTTTGAGTTCTCTTGCTTTTATTGCTTCTCTTGCCATGTTGTTCTAATTATTTTTTAAATGGTAAACCGAATGCTCTTAACATTTCTAAACACTCTTCATCTGTTTTGCAGGTGGTCACGAAAGTGATGTCCATACCAGAGATTCTAGTGGTTTTATCAATATCAATTTCTGGGAAAATGATCTGCTCAGTGATCCCCATGGTGTAGTTACCTCTACCATCGAAACCTCTTACTTCTAAACCTTGGAAATCTCTTACACGTGGCATAGCTACTGAAATCAATCTTTCTAAGAATTCATACATAGCATCTTGACGCAAAGTTACTCTTGCACCAATTGGCATTTTAGCTCTTAGTTTGAAATTACTGATGTCTTTTTTAGATACAGTTGCCAAAGCTTTTTGACCAGAAATTCTAGTCATTTCATCAACGGCGCTGTCAATTAACTTTTTATCGTTTACAGCATCGCCAATACCTTGATTCAAACATATTTTCTGAAGTTTAGGCATTTGCATAACGTTCTCATAAGCAAATTTTTGTTGCATATGTGGAACGACTACCTCTGTGTATCTTGATTTTAAATTTGGTACGTATGACATTGTTCTTTTTCTTATTAGCTAATAAACTCTCCTGTTTTAACAGAGTATCTTTGTAATTTACCTTTATCGTTTGCTTTTCTGCCAACTCTAGTTGATTTACCACCTTCCATCAACATCAAATTTGAGATGTGAATAGGCGCCTCTTTTTTAACGATACCGCCATTAGGGTTGGTTGCACTAGGTTTAGTGTGACGGGTAATAATGTTTAAGCCTTCCACTAAAGCTCTGTAAGTTTTAGTGTATACACGCAACACTTTACCGGTGTTATTACCGTCCACAATTTTACCAGCGATCTGTACAACAGTGTCGCCTTTTTTAATGTGAATTTTTGCGGTAGTATGTGAATTATTTCTTGTTTTCATGCGTTACTTACGAATTATAATACTTCTGGAGCAAGTGAAATGATTTTCATGAATTGTTTCTCGCGCAATTCTCTGGCCACTGGACCGAAGATACGAGTACCTCTTGGTTCATCAGAGTTGTTCAACAACACACATGAGTTCTCATCGAAACGGATGTAAGAACCATCTGGTCTTTTGATTTCTTTCTTTACTCTAACGATAACGGCTTTAGAAACGGTACCTGCTTTTACACCGCCTGATGGCAATGCAGTTTTGATGGCTACAACAATTTTGTCACCAACTGACGCATAACGTCTTTTGGTACCACCAAGTACTCTGATGCAAAGCACTTCTTTTGCACCGCTGTTGTCTGCTACTTTTAAACGACTTTCTGTTTGTATCATTATTTTGCCCTTTCTACGATTTCAACAAGTCTCCAGCATTTTAATTTGCTCAAAGGTCTTGTTTCCATAATTTTTACTATGTCATTCACATTACACTCATTCTTTTCATCATGAGCATAAAACTTTTTGGTCTTCTTAAAGTATTTACCATACTTTGGGTGTTTAACTTTGGTTTCCAAAGCAACAACGATTGATTTGTCCATACCGTTGCTGGTAACACGACCAATAATTTCTTTTCTTGAGTTTCTGGCTTGTTCCATGTTTGATTATTCCCCTTTATCAGCGGCTTTAATTTCGTTATCTATTCTACGTGAGTTGATTTCAGTAAGCATTCTTGCGATTACTTTTCTAGAATCTTTCAATTTATGAGGTTGCTCAATTCTAGCAACAGCATTGTTGAATTTCACTTTTGTCAATCTTGACTTTTCTTCTTTGTATCTCTCAACCAATTCTTTAGTTGTAAGATCTTTGATTTCCCTGTGTTTCATTATTATTCTGTATAATCAGGTTTAACTACAAATTTTGTTGATACTGGAAGCTTTTGAGCAGCCAAGTACATACCTCTTTCAGCAACTGCCAATGGCACACCAGTTACTTCGAACATGATGGTTCCTGGTTTAACGATTGCTACCCAATATTCTGGAGCACCTTTACCTTTACCCATACGCACTTCAGCTGGTTTCTTAGTGATTGGCTTGTCAGGGAAAATACGGATCCACACCTGACCTTCTCTTTTCATAAATCTAGTCAAAGCAACCCTGGCAGCTTCAATTTGTCTGGCGGTAATCCAAGACTCTTGCATGCTTTTCAAACCGAATGTACCGAAGCTCAATCTATGACCTCTGGTAGCCATTCCTTTGACTTTACCTTTATGCTGTTTTCTGAATTTGGTTCTTTTTGGACTTAACATGTCTAATTCTTCCTTTTATGTTGAACTATTGATTAGTTTTCTCTTCTCTTTCTTTCTGGTCTATCACCACCTCTTCTTGGTCTTCTGTTATCGTTTGATGGTCTTTCCTCACGTTTAGGACCACGATCTGAACCTGCGTTCAATGACAAATCACGTTTGCCATAGATTTCGCCTCTGCAAATCCAAACTTTAACACCAATCTTTCCGTATACAGTTAATGCTTCGCCTAATGCGTAGTCAATATCTGAACGCAAAGTATGCAATGGCGTTCTGCCATCTTTGTATTTCTCAGCACGTGCAATCTCAGCGCCATTTAAACGACCAGATACACTGATCTTGATACCGTCAGCACCCATACGCATGGTGTTGCCTAAAGCTTGTTTAATTGCTCTTTTGTAACTTACACGACCTTCGATTTGTTGGCAAATGGTTTCAGCAACCAATTTAGCATCTAAGTCTGGGCGTTTGATTTCGAAAATGTTGATTTGAACATCTTTCTTAGTGATTTTCTTCAACTCTTCTTTGATCTTATCAACTTCAGCACCACCTTTACCGATAACAATACCTGGTTTTGCAGTATGAATGGTAATGATGATTCTTTTGATGGTTCTTTCGATCACGATCTTAGACATACCCCCTCTTGGAATACGAACGAATAAGTATTTGCGGATCTTTTCGTCTTCAGCTAGTTTGTCAGCAAAATTTTTGCCACCGTACCAGTTGCTTTCCCAACCTCTGATGATACCTAATCTAAACGCTATTGGATTGATTTTTTGTCCCATTAATATTATGCTTCTGCTTTTTGGTTTGCTTCTTTGTTAACTGTGTCTACTTTGATAGTAACGTGACTGAAACGCTTGCGGATTCTGTACGCTCTACCTTGAGGTGCTGTTCTCATACGCTTAGCAACTACTGCACCGTCAACAAATACTGCTGATACAACGACGTTGCTTTCATCTGCTTTGCTACCTTGGTTTTTTTGCTCCCAATTGCTAATGGCAGACTTTAATAGTTTCTCTACGTATTGTGCGTAGTATTTTCTTTGGCTAAATTGTAAAATAGACAAAGCTTTTTCAACTTTTTGACCTCTAATTTGATCAACCACTAGTCTCATTTTACGAGGAGACAAAGGGCAATTTTTTAATACTGCTACTGCTTCCATAACGATTATTTATTATTACCTCCGTGGCCTTTAAATGTTCTTGTTGGTGCAAATTCGCCTAATTTATGGCCTACCATGTTTTCAGTAACATAAACTGGAATGAATTTGTTTCCGTTGTGTACTGCGAATGTATGACCTACGAAATCAGGTGATATCATGGATTTTCTGCTCCATGTTTTGATGACCGTTTTTTTCTTAGACTCGTTCATTTTAGAAACTTTTTCGTCAAGTTTCCAATCAATGAAAGGACCTTTTTTGAGTGATCTTGCCATTATTTATTACGTTTACCTTTTCTACGTTCTATGATATATTTGTTAGTGCTCTTTTTGGTATCTCTGGTTTTTTGACCTTGTGAGTAGATACCTGTGCGTGATCTTGGTTGTCCACCTTTTGAACGACCTTCACCACCACCCATCGGATGGTCAACAGGGTTCATTGCAGCAGGACGCGTTCTTGGTCTTCTACCTAACCATCTGCTTCTACCAGCTTTACCATATACTTCTAAGTTGTGGTCTGGGTTAGAAACTGATCCGATGGTAGCAGAACAAGTACTTAAAATCATTCTGGTTTCACCACTAGGCAATTTAACTACAACATATTTACCGTCTCTTGCAGTCAATTGAGCGTATGAACCTGCACTTCTGCATACTTTACCGCCTTGACCAGGAGCCATTTCAATGTTGTGAATAATTGAACCCAATGGAATTTCAGATAAAGGTAAAGTGTTACCTAAATCTGGAGTTACTCCAGAACCTGAGTTTAATTTTTGGCCAACCTTTAAGCCATGAGGACATAAGATGTAACGCTTCTCGCCATCTGTGTATTCAATTAATGAAATGAATGCAGAACGGTTAGGATCGTACTCTACTGTTTTAACCTCAGCCAACACACCGTGTTTGTCTCTTTTGAAGTCAATGATACGGTATTTGCGTTTGTGACCACCACCAATATAGCGCATGGTCATCTTACCTTGGTTGTTTCTTCCTCCGGATTTGCTGATTGAGACTGTCAAGCTCTTTTCTGGCTTTGATTCTGTGATCTCAGCAAAAGCGTTGGCAACTCTGAATCTAGTACCGGGTGTTATCGGTCTAAGTCTTTTAACTGGCATTGTCTTTAAATATTTTCGTAAAAGTCAATTTCTTGACCCTCTTTCAACTTACAAATTGCTTTCTTATAAATGTTGGTTCTACCTGTAACTTGTCCTGTACGTCTGTTTCTTTTACGTTTAGGGCTGGTTACCATGGTATTTATCCATTCGATTTCTACACCGTAGATCTTTTCGATCTCAGCTTTGATTTCATCTTTACTGGCAGTACGCAAGCATACGAATCCGTATTGCTTTCTCTTGTCGGTAAGCATGGTCATTTTTTCTGTTATCAGCGGTCTTACTAATACTGACATAATCTTAATTCAAGGTTTGTTTAATCACTTCAATAGAATCGTTCATCAAAACCAAAGTTTTAGCTTTAAGGATTTGATAGGTATTTAATTCAGCAGCTGGCATAGTGTGTGCTTTTGGTAAGTTTCTACCGCTTAAGTACACATTCATGTTGTTATCTGCTGTCACCACCAATACCCTTTGGTCGTTGATTTTCAAGTTGTTCAATACACTTAAGAACGATTTGGTGTTAGGTTTGTCGAAGTTCAACTCATCTAAAACGATGATGCTGTTATTCGCTGCTTTGTGAGATAAAGCAGAAACCCTTGCCAAACGCTTTAATTTCTTGTTCAATTTAAAGCTGTAGTCTCTAGGTTGTGGACCGTGGATTCTACCACCGCCTACGAACACACCAGACTTGATACTACCTGCTCTTGCACCACCAGTACCTTTTTGACGCTTGATCTTTTTAGTACTGTAATTAACCTCCGCTTTCACTTTGGTTTTAGATGTACCTTGTCTTTGGTTAGCAAGGAATTGTTTAACATCTAAATAGATGGCATGGTCATTAGGTTGTACCCCAAATATTTCACTAGGTAATTGAACTGTTTTACCAGATTCAGTGCCTTTGCTTGTTAATACTTTCAGTTCCATTTCTTATTTTTCTATTACTACGATTGAACCGTTGTGTCCAGAGATAGAACCTTTAATGATTAAAAGATTTTGTTCTGGAACCACTTTTAAAATTTGAGCGTTTAAGTTTTTAACGCGTTTGCCACCCATTCTACCAGCCATTCTCAAACCTTTAAATACTTTTGAAGGATATGATGATGAACCTACAGAACCTGGAGCTCTTTGTCTGTCGTGCTGACCGTGGGTAGCAGGACCAACCCCGTTAAAGTTGTGTCTTTTAACAACACCTTGGAAACCTTTACCTTTAGAAGTACCAACGATGTCAACGAAATCGCCATCAGCAAAAATGCTTACGTCAAGTTTGTCGCCTACATTGCCACTAACTGCTTCAACTCTGAATTCATGAGACTCTCTCATTGGAGCAGAATTGGCTTTTTTGTAATGGCCAATTGCCGCAGCGTTTGAATGTTTAGCCTTCACTTCAACAGCAGAGATTTGAAGGGCATTGTAACCTTCTTTTTCTACAGTTTTGATCTGTGAAATAATATTAGGTTCAGCGTGTACTAAGGTACAAGCTACCTTTGAACCATTAGCATCAATGATGCTGGTCATTCCGATTTTTTTACCAATTAATCCTACCATGTCTGTTAAACTTTAATTTCTACATCTACACCACTTGGAAGTTCTAACTTCATTAAAGCCTCAACGGTTTTAGCAGTAGAACTGTGAATATCTAATAGGCGTTTGTATGAGCACAATTGGAACTGTTCTCTAGCCTTTTTGTTTACGTGCGGTGATCTTAATACTGTGAAGATTTTTTTGTTAGTCGGTAATGGAATAGGACCGCTTACTACGGCGCCTGTAGCCTTTACTGATTTCACAATTTTCTCAGCTGATTTGTCAATCAGGTTGTGATCGTGTGAACGCAATTTTATTCTAATTTTTTGTGTTACCATGACTTCTTATGCGTTTGCTTTTTGTCCTTTAACTTTTTTAACTACTTCTTCAGCCATTGAACGAGGTACTTCTTCGTAATGGTCAAATTCCATTGTTGAAGAGGCTCTACCAGAAGTGATGGTACGTAAGCTGGTTACATAACCGAACATTTCTGACAACGGCACTTTTGCTTTAACTACTTGAGAACCTGCTCTTTCGTCAATACCTTCAAGCATACCACGTCTTCTGTTCAAGTCACCTTGTACATCCCCCATGTAATCAGCTGGCGTTAATACTTCAAGCTTCATAATAGGTTCTAACAAAATTGGTTGAGCTTTAGGAGCGGCTTCTCTGAAAGCAGATTTAGCACAAATTTCAAATGACAATGAATCCGAGTCAACTGCGTGGAATGAACCATCAAACAATCTCACTTTCATTCTGTCAATTGGGTAGCCTGCTAATACACCATTCTTCATGGCTTCAGCAAAACCTTTTTGTACTGATGGAATATATTCTCTTGGAATCGAACCACCCACAACCTCATTAACGAATTGCAAACCTTCGCCAGTAAATGATTCATCTGCTGGGCCAATTTCAAATTGGATATCAGCAAATTTACCTCTACCACCTGTTTGTTTCTTAAAGGTTTCTCTGTGAGTAAATGATCCTTTGATTGATTCTTTGTAGGCAACTTGAGGTGCACCTTGGTTAACCTCAACTTTGAATTCGCGTTTTAAACGGTCAACAATGATTTCCAAGTGCAATTCACCCATACCAGAGATAATGGTTTGACCAGTATCTTCGTCGGTTTTAACACGGAAGGTTGGATCTTCTTCTGCTAATTTACCTAAACCTACACCTAGTTTATCAACGTCGGCTTGAGTCTTAGGCTCAATAGCTAAACCAATAACTGGCTCAGGGAATACCATTGATTCTAACACGATTGGGTGTTTCTCTTCGCAAAGGGTATCACCTGTTTTGATGTCTTTGAAACCAACAGCAGCACCAATGTCACCAGCCCCTAAGAATTCAATAGGGTTTTGTTTGTTGGCGTGCATTTGGAAAATCCTAGAGATACGTTCTTTGCTACCGCTTCTGGTGTTTAACACATAAGAACCTGCATCTAGTTTACCAGAGTATGCTCTCATGAAAGCCAAACGACCTACGAAAGGATCGGTTGCAATTTTGAAGGCTAAAGCTGCAAATGGCTCGTTGTAGTCAGGTTTGCGGCTAGTAGGCTCTTCAGTATCAGGATTGGTTCCTGTAATTTCTTCTTTATCTAATGGGCTAGGCATTAACTCCATCACCAAATCCAACATGGTTTGAACACCTTTGTTTTTGAATGATGAACCACATACCATAGGAACGATTTTAAGGTCAATACAAGCAGCTCTTAAAGCGTCCAAAATTTCTCTTTCAGAGATTGAATTTGGATCTTCGAAGAACTTTTCCATTAATTTGTCATCGTACTCAGATACTGCTTCTAACAATTTCTCTCTCCACTCTTTAGCTTCTTCAATCATATCGTCTGGAATAGGCACTTCTTTGTAAGTCATACCTTTGTCTTCTTCATTCCAAACCATACCACGGAAGTTGATCAAGTCAACTACACCTTTGAAATTATCTTCAGCACCGATAGGTAATTGCAATGGCACTGCATTGCTACCTAACATGTCTTTTACTTGTTTAACAACGTTTAAGAAGTCAGCACCAGAACGGTCCATTTTATTAACGAAACCAATTCTCGCTACGTTGTAATTATTAGCCAATCTCCAGTTGGTTTCTGATTGAGGCTCAACGCCATCAACTGCAGAAAACAAAAACACCAACCCGTCTAATACACGTAATGAACGGTTTACCTCAACGGTAAAGTCTACGTGACCTGGGGTATCAATGATGTTGATGTGGTATTGGTTATTTCTGTATTTCCAGAAAACTGTAGTGGCAGCAGAAGTGATGGTAATACCTCTCTCTTGCTCTTGTGCCATCCAGTCCATGGTAGCTGCACCATCGTGCACCTCACCAATTTTATGGTTAACACCTGCGTAGTACAATATACGCTCAGTTGTTGTGGTCTTACCGGCATCAATGTGCGCAGCAATACCAATATTTCTTGTGAATTTTAAATCGCGTGACATTACTCTCTCCTATTAAGCTTTAAAGTGTGCAAACGCTTTGTTGGCTTCAGCCATTTTGTGCGTATCATCTTTCTTCTTTACTGTTGCGCCTTCACCCTTAGATGCTGCAATGAATTCACCGGCTAATTTCTCAGCCATAGATTTTTCATTTCTCTTGCGAGAATATGAAATGATCCATTTAATGCCCATTGCGGCTCTTCTCTCTGGTTGAATTTCAGTTGGGATTTGGAAAGTAGCACCACCTACACGACGGGCTTTAACCTCAACCATTGGCATAACATTGTTTAATGCTTTCTTCCAGGTTTCGATACCTGGTTCCTCAGTGATTTTCTTTTCCACTAAGTCGATTGCATCATAAAAAATTTTGAATGCTACACTTTTTTTACCATCATACATCATGTTGTTGACGAAACGGGTAACCATCACGTCGTTAAACTTTGGATCAGGTAATAAAATTCTGCGTTTTGCTTTTGCTTTTCTCATTGAAACTTATCCTTATTTTTTACCTTTAGCATCAGCACCTGCTTTTGCTTTTGGTTTTTTGGTACCGTATTTACTTCTTCGTTGATTTCTACCCTCCACACCTGCAGTGTCTAACGCCCCACGAACAATGTGATAACGAACTCCCGGTAAGTCCTTCACCCTTCCTCCACGTACGAGTACGATAGAGTGTTCTTGTAGGTTGTGGCCTTCTCCTGGGATATAAGCGTTCACTTCTTTAGTGTTGGTTAAACGAACACGCGCTACTTTGCGCATAGCTGAGTTTGGTTTCTTTGGGGTGGTAGTGTACACACGAGTGCAAACACCGCGCCTTTGCGGACAAGAATCAAGAGCTGGAGATTTGCTCTTAAATTTTAAGGTTTGTCGCCCCTTTCTCACCAATTGTTGTATGGTTGGCATAATTTCTTAACTATTCTTTTTTTGTAAAAAGGACTGCAAAAGTAGGCTAAATTTTTGAATTCACAAGCGGAATATGGAAAATTTTCTAAATAATTTAAAAATATGATGGCAGTTCTGCATTTTTGCAGTGTTAATAAATGGGATTTTTCGCCTCATCTGACTTTTATTTATGGCTTAAACGCAATGCTTGGGGGCTTGTTTTCTTATCCTTATGTAGAATTTTATTTGTTTTTTACCATTTTCAGTACTTTAATTCGGCTCCTTGGGGCCAATTCCATTGGGTACTTTTAAGTGGCTTACTATTTGATTGTCAAGCAATTGCTTATTTTCTATTGCCTTTTCATTTGCTGAGCCTATGGCCAAAACCCAGTCCAAAAGCTTGGTACGCTAAAAGTCAGTTGATTGCCTACAGTGTTGGTTTCGGATTGATCATCTTACTAAATACGATCGATACTGAGTTCTTTGCCATCAAATACCGCAGAAGTGGCATCGAATTGTTTCAATTAGTTGGAGACAAGTCCAACCCAGTACTGGCTTATTTAATTAATTATTGGTATTTACTATTGGCCTATTTGCTCATGATGGGTCTTTTAGTATGGGGCTATCCTCGATCTAAAGGCAATAACACTGTAACACCATTTAAAAACAGAGTATTGATTGCCATTTTAGGCAGTTTAATGATTGGCTTAGCCGCTAGGGGCAGTATATCTATCAAACCTTTGAGAAGTTTTGACGCCGCTCAATACGTTGACCCTCAATGGGTAGCTGCCAGTATTAACTCGCCTACTCAACTCATTACTTCTTATAGTTCTTCAACCCCAAAGGCTCTAGATTACTATCCTCAAAGCTTAGCCGAACAACTCAGCGCGACCCATCAAACAGTTGAGCCCCATTTTAAAACGGGCATCAAACCAAATATTGTTTTAATCATACTTGAGAGTTTTGGCAGAGATTACTGTGGGTTTTTAAATAAGGAAAATCGCTTTACCCCTTTCCTTGACTCATTAGCAAAATCTGCTTTGGTGTTTGAGCATGCCTACAGCAATGGCACCACTTCTATGGAGAGCCTGCCTGCCATTTTCACTTCCATCCCCTCTTTACTTGAAGTTCCCTACATCAATAGCAACTTTCAAAACAACACCCTTTATGGCATACACCATTATTTAAAGCGCAATGGTTACAACAACCGATTTTATTATGGCGCCGCCAATGGCTCAATGGGGTTTGACAACTTCTTACACATCAGTGGCCCGATTGATTACTATGGCAAGGATGAATACCCAAGTCCTCAATCTGATGATGATGGACATTGGGGCATTTGGGACCAACCTTACCTGCAATACTTCAAACAAGCTTTAGACCAACAAGCTCAACCCTTCTTTAGCAGTGTATTCACGCTGAGCTCACACGACCCTTACAACATTCCTGACCAATACAAAAACCAATTTAAAGGTGGGCACTTACCAATTTACAAAGCTGTTCAATACACCGATTTCGCCTTGTCTCAATTTTTTAAGCAAGCGCAAAAGAGTGCTTGGTTTAATAATACCATTTTTATCATTACTGCCGATCATCCATCCCACAGTGTGAATGAATATTTCTACACACCCACCGGCAAATACGAAATCCCGCTGCTTTTGTATGCGCCAAAGCTCATTCCACCTGGCAGAAATACCAGTTTAAGTGCATCGCACATAGACATTATGCCAACGGTATTGAGTTTAACCGGCGTAAAAGATAGTTTTTTTGCTTTTGGTAAAAATCTATTTGACAGCACTGCACGTTACCCTATCAATAAAGACAACGGCTTGGCCCAATTGATTGACTATCCATACTGCTTGCGTTTATACCCAAACGGCCAATCGCAAATGCATGTTCAAGCCAAATACACCCCTAACACCAAAATCAGGCGACTATTATCACCTCAAGAGGTAAACAAACAAGCTCATCTTGACAGTCTATTAAAAGCCAAATTGCAAGTGTATTACAATGGGCTTTTAGACAATCAATTTCATATAAGCCCTCGATAACAGTTTGAACGCAAAACACTCATCGTTGTTTTGATGCCATTATCGATTAATCTTAAAATCCAGTGAATATTCATTAGCTTTGAAAATGAATTCACGTCATGAGTCTACCAATTCTCAGCATCAAAGGGGTTAGTAAATTTTACACCCATAAAACAGCACTTGATCAAGTCAGTCTTGATATACCCAAAGGCAGCATATTTGGCTTGCTTGGCCCGAATGGCGCTGGCAAAACATCGCTATTGCGCATCATCAATCAAATTACCATAGCTGATACTGGCTCAGTGGAAATGAACGGACAAGCTTTAAGCAAAGACCATTTGCATCAAATTGGCTATTTGCCTGAAGAGCGTGGCTTGTACAAAAAACAAAAGGTATGGGCACAGTTGCTGTATTTCGCTGAACTAAGAGGTCTTTCAAGAAGAGAAGCCGTCAACAAAGCTGAATATTGGCTTAAAAAAATGGCGCTATGGGAAATCAGACAAAAACCGCTTGAGGAGCTTAGTAAAGGCATGCAACAAAAAATTCAAGTGATAGTAGCCTGTTTACACGATCCGGAATTATTAATTCTCGATGAACCCTTTAGCGGATTTGACCCTGTAAATGCCGAACTGCTCAGCAGTGTTTTATTGGAACTTAAACAGGCTGGCACTAGCATCATATTTTCAACGCATAGAATGGAAAGTGTTGAACAACTCTGTGATTACATGGCCATCATACATGAATCAAAATTGGTATTAAACGGCAAAATTGACGACATCAAGGCGCAATATGCTAATGGCAAAGTTATAGTTACCTGCGATCAAAGCATACAACTTGACCCAAATGCTTATGCAATAACAAAACACTGCATTAATAGCAAGGGACAAAACGAATACACTATCCAAACTCTATCAGGGAACAACAATGCCTTGATAAGTGAGGTGATTAAACAAGCTCAATTATTGAGCTTCACCCCTGTAACCCCAAGCATACTTGATATATTCATACAATTAGTCACCTCAAATAACAACGCCTAATGCGCAACATATTTATAGTTCTAAAACACGAATACCTTCAAAGGGTTAGAAAGAAATCGTTTATCATTATGACTTTATTAGGGCCACTATTAGTGGGCTTATTTTACGGCGGCATTGCTTATGTATCCATGAGTCAAATGAGCTCTAAAGCTGTTCAAAAAGTAGGTGTTATTGATCCTGCTAATCATTTGAATCAACACATTGATAGTCAAAGCCTATTTACCTTTGAATTTATTCAAGCGCCCAAGTTGGCTCAAAAGGCTTTAAATGATGGGCAATTGGATGTTTTACTAAGCATAGATTCCCTCAAAAGGGACTCTATTCAAATCACCTCTAAAAGCAGTTTATCTATTACCGACAAACAAAGCTTGAGTAAAATCGTGTCGGAGCAATATTTCAACAATGCCCTATACACCTTAGGGCTTAATCAAAATCAATTAGACAGTCTAAAACCCAGCATCCATATTCAAGATCAATTAAGCAATGGCAAAAGCAGCGCTACTGAGATCAAATCAGGCATTGGTTATATGGGTGCATTTATCATTTACCTATTTATTTTTATGTATGGTGTCATGATCATGAAAAGTGTTAGCGATGAAAAAAGCAACCGCATTGTTGAGATCATTATCTCTGCCGTTAAGCCCTTTGAATTGATGATGGGGAAAATACTGGGCGTGGCCTTGGTTGGACTCACTCAATTTATTGCCTGGATTACTTTATCTGGTTTATTGCTAACCGTATTGGGCATTGCCTTAGGCAGTTCAGAAATAGGCCATTCAGCTACTCAAAGCAGCCAAGCTATAGGTGACACCATTCTAACTCAATTAAGCGCCTTAAACTACCCTAAAATCATTTTCGGATTTGCCGCCTATTTTATCGGGGGGTATTTATTGTACGCTTCATTATTTGCAGCAATTGGGAGCGCTGTAGACAACGACACTGAAACACAGCAATTCATGTTTCCGGTTTCAATGCCTTTGATATTCGGTCTAGTAATTGCTCAAGTGGCGGTGATCAATAATCCCAATAGTGATTTAGCTGTTTGGTGTAGCATGATTCCGTTTACCTCACCTGTTGTCATGATGGTGCGATTACCATTTGACATCGCTTGGTCTGAAATCATTTTATCGTTAAGCTGTTTATTGGCTTGTTTTATTTTGATTGTTTGGCTAGCTGCCAGAATCTACAGAATAGGCATCTTGAGCTATGGCCAAAAGGCTAGCTACAAACAGTTATTCAAATGGTTGATGATGAAACAATAATCAACAATCAATAAAGGCATTTAACCATTCAGCATCGAATTGTGAGTTAAAGCCTTTGTAAAAATCAATTGCAGATTCATTCCAATCTAAGACTTGCCATTGGAGGCGTTTATAATGATGTGATGTAGCGTATTGCAGCGTGTATTCAAACAACAACTTGCCATAGCCCTTGCCCCTATAGGCTTCAGTCACTATTAAATCTTCTAGATACAAACATGGGCCTTTCCAAGTTGAATACCTGGTATAACAGAAAGACATGCCTATGATTTGATCTTGCAATTCAGCAACAAAACAAATGTACAATGGAGAGGCTCCAAAACCATCATGTTCTAATTGAGCTATAGTATTGATAACCTGCTCAGGCGCTTTTTCAAATACAGCTAATTCCTGAATCAATGCCAATATTGCTGGCACATCATTGATTTCAGCCTTTCTGATCTTGACTGGCATATACCCTAATGGTTTGTTCGAGGCAGTCTATAACATCGCCTGCCCTTACTTTATATCGCTTGCGAAACTCTTGAACCTGATTGCAAAATACTTCTCCATTCATAACGAGTTCTTGAGCTTGAGCCCCTGACTCTGCAATGCCTACAAACTTAAGCAATTGAATTAATGGAATGAATTCCGATGTTAAATGAAAGGCCAACTCTGGCATTAGCGCACAATTAATTTTTGAACAGAAGACTGTTCTCCGTTGTGAAGCTTGGTTAAATACACCCCTTTATCGAGTTGTAAATCATCTACATTGACAGTGAAATGTCCTTTTTTGACCTCATCATCGGTAACGGCGTGCGTAAATACTGATTGACCAATCACATTGGTAATCACAAAAGTGTAAGTAACATTGTTTTTGAACTCTAAATCTAAATTAACCTGAAGCATATCGCCTGTAAGTGGATTGGGATATAATTTAAAGGCCAAATCATTGCTCAACGGCGTGGCCGTGAGACTTGCAAATACACTCAATAAAATGACTAAACAGAACTGTTTCATGAACAATGCAAAGATACAAAAAATGCCCCAAAGAATTCGGGGCATAAAAAAAAGGCAGCTATAGGATAGCTACCTTTTTCAACAATTTCTTGTTTACAGATTAGTGATTACTTAGCAGGAGCTGGAGCAGCTTCTGTAGCTGGAGCAGCTTCTGTAGCAGGAGCAGCAGCAGCAGCTGAATCAACTGGAGCAGCTTCTACTGGAGCAGCTTCTGTAGCTGGAGCAGCAGTTGCAGCTGAATCTGTAGTACCTTCTTCTGTTTTAGCAGAGTTGCTGCAAGCTGTGAAAGCAAATGCAGCGATTGCGATGATTAATAATTTTTTCATTTTTATTTTATGTTTAAAATTGGGTGCAAAGTTATAGATATATCGGATAATAAAAAAGACTTCTTTTAAAAAATATTCACATTTTGTAGATTATTTCTAACTAAGTTGTTTTGAGTAGCGTTCACGGTCTGTTTGTTTGAGGTATATCTTTCTGATTCTCAATGACTTAGGCGTTAGCTCTACATATTCGTCTTTTTGAATATATTCTAGAGCTTCTTCTAAAGAAAATTGCTTTTTAGGGGCCATTTTAGCTGAATCGTCCTTACCTGCAGCTCTAAAATTGGTTAATTGTTTAGCCCTGACTAAGTTCAAAACCATATCATCTTGACGGGTATTTTCGCCTACAACTTGACCTTCGTAAATGTCTTCTCCTGGATCAATAAAGAAGGTGCCGCGGTCTTGCATTTTATCAATTGCATAAGCTGTACTTGTACCAGTATCCATGCTCACCAACGAACCGTTTGTTCTTCCTGCAATATCGCCCTTCCATGGCTCGTAGTCCATGAAACGGTGAGACATTATCGCTTCCCCTTGAGTGGCCGTTAACATATTGCTTCTTAAACCCATTAAACCTCTTGAAGGAATCTTGAATTCTAAGTGTTGCATGTCGCCCTTTGGTTGCATGATTAATAATTCGCCTTTCTTCTGAGTAGCCAATTCAATGACCTTACCAGAGAAGGCTTCAGGTACATCAACCACTAACATTTCAATTGGCTCACATTTTTCGCCATTAATTTCTTTTATCAAAACCCTTGGCATACCCACCTGTAACTCATACCCTTCGCGGCGCATGGTTTCAATCAGGATAGACAAGTGCAATACCCCTCTACCATATACTAAAATACTATCAGGGCTATCAGTATCTTCAATTTTTAAGGCTAAGTTTTTCTCTGTTTCTTTCTCCAAACGTTCTCTTAAGTGTCTTGATGTTACGAACTTACCTTCTTTACCAAAGAATGGAGAGTTATTAATGGTAAACACCATGCTCATGGTTGGTTCATCAATTTTAATTTTCTCCATGCCTTCTGGATTTTCGTAATCAGCAACAACATCTCCAATTTGGAAATTTTCAATACCCACCATAGCACAGATATCGCCATTGTTTAATTCTGCAACACGTTTTTTACCTAAGCCTTCAAACGTATACAATTCTTTGATACGCATTTTGGCCATAGAGCCATCATTTCTAACTAAGGTAACTGGCATATTTTCTTTGGCAACCCCTCTGCTGATTTTACCTACAGCAATTCTACCCAAGTAGTTACTATAATCTAAAGAGGTGATTTGCATTTGCAAGGTACCCGGATTATCAATTGGTGCAGGAACATTATCCAAAATACAATCCAACAAAGGCGAAATGTTATCGGTCTTTTGGTTGTAATCTGTACTCATCCAACCTTGTTTACTACTGCCATAAATGGTTGGGAAGTTTAATTGCTGCTCATTGGCGTCTAAGTTAAAGAACAAATCAAATACAGCTTCGTGCACTTCCTCTGGTCGACAATTGTCTTTATCTACCTTATTGATCAATAAAATAGGCTTTAAGCCCAATTGCAAGGCTTTCTGAAGCACAAAACGGGTTTGAGGCATTGGACCCTCAAAAGCATCTACTAAAAGCACCACCCCATCGGCCATTTTAAGCACACGTTCTACTTCACCACCAAAGTCCGCGTGGCCCGGGGTATCAACGATGTTGATGTGCGTGCCTTCCCAGCTGACGGCACAGTTTTTGGCCAAGATGGTAATGCCACGTTCGCGCTCAATGGCATTGTTGTCCATGACAGTGTCGACCACTTTTTCGTGTTCGGCAAATGTGCCGGACTGACGCAGCAGTTGGTCAACCATGGTGGTTTTACCGTGGTCAACGTGAGCGATGATGGCTATGTTTCTGATGTTTTGCATATAGTAGCATTTGGAATTAAAAAGTTTGCAAAGTTAGCTAAAACTGCTTGGATTACCAAGCCAATCACGCAATCTCTGAGGCCTTGTGCACTAAAGTAACAAAATCATAATGTAACATAAATAAAAAACCCCGACACATTGGTCGGGGTAAGTAAGTCTTATTGGTAGATTAATACTGCCACAAATCGTGTTCGAAGATGAATAAATCATTTTTGATTTCATCACTCTTCAACAATGCGCCGGTAGCATCATTTTCATATTCTTGAAACATGGCAATGTAGTTGTCGTAAACGTTAGATTCATACACAATGTAAGAATCGAACATGCGCATTTGAAAGAAATCATCAAAACTCATACGTGCAGCATCGTTGTAGCGGTTGAACATCTCAGTGTTAGATAACAACTGTCTGATTTCATCCATTTTAATCCAGCACAATGGTTGTTCCTTACCTGTTTGACCACCATAAGATGGTGCAAAGATTGGTGCTAAAGCAATGATTCTTGGCTTAAATACAGAGTGTTTGTAATCAAAAATCCAATCTTCAAGTAAGTAGTATTTTTTAATTTTTTCGTATTTGTAAGGCTCATAGTATACTGAGTCTTTACCAATTGTAGGATCATCAGGGTCAGTAGAAATAAAGGTGATTACCTCTTCTCCACCACGTCTGGTGAACTCTTCAGTATTGTAAAAAGACATTAAAGAATCATTTTTGTAAGGCACGATTTCACCTTTGCTCATTGCTTGGTAAAGCAGTCTGTTCAATGGTTCACGTGGCCATTCCAATTGCTTGTTCATCTTTTGACGAACATCAATGCATCTTACAATGCGTCGAGAAAACTTAACGTCTGCTTCTCTTAATGGAGGGTAGCCAATGATTGGTCTTTCCTTAACTGCCACTTTTTGATAGCTGGTATGCTCACCACTGGTGATGAATTCAGAGTAGTTTACTTGGGCATTAGCGCTCAAGGCAAACACGGCTATAATTAGGCTTAAAACGATTCTCATATGTGTTTATTTAAATGTATACGTAATTGGATTCAATGGTTTGTCAACAACACCAGGGCCATTCGCTCTGATACCTTGAATAACCAACATATCGCCAGTCTTAGCTCTTGCAGCAAAACCTTTGATGGCTGCAGTACCGTTACCTGTTACTGGAGCAACCTCCATGTAACCACGTTTTGGCATAAAGATCACTTCGTATTTGGTTACAGTGAATTTAACACCGTCAAACACAAAACCATCTAAGTAAGCGTACAATGTATTTTGTGAACCGATTTCACCTTTATTGTAGTTACCTGATACCAAGGTACCCAATTGAGCTACTGGCTTTGGCACTTGCTTGATTCTGAATTTTTGCTCACCCATTTTCTTTGTTGTACCATCAGGCATCTTTGCACTTACAGAGATGAAAGATTCTTTATTACCAGCAGTAACTGTTGCTGAGAATTTACCTTCACCAGTTTTCTTTAGAGAAATACCAGGGCCAGCAACCACGTTAGTATTACCAGGTGTAACACCAGGAACTGAGATTGACATTGGGTTATCTAAACCGATGTACAATACGTTCATCGCGTCAGCAGCAATTGTAGCTGAAGGTTGGAATGAAGTCCATTCGATTGGTTCAGCATTTACCCAGAAATCTTGTTCACCTGTAGTTGGGTTGACAGTTTTAATTTTAGCATCAACTTTATGGCTACCGATACCAGAAGCAGTAGCAGTGTATTCACCTATACCATCAACTACCTTAACGGTTTGACCATTCACAACAATTTCATTCGCTGCTGTAGAGTTGTAAGCCATCAAAGCAATCTTAGCTTTGAATTGAGAACCAGACATAACGTTGGTAGATTCAGCAATGATCAAAGCAGCTGTTTTATCAAACTTAGCTACTGTAGCATCAATGTTTTCAGCCAATTTAGTTAAGATATCAGTTTCTAAAGCTTTGCAATCGTTTTGAACTTTAGTCAACATGGCCATAACACCGGCTACTGGAGAGTGTCCTAAGACGTCTCTTTGCCAAGTTTTAGTGTTACCGTTTTCGTCTTTAAAGTCTTCAACTCTAAAGGCTGTATTCTTGTCAAAACTCTTTTTAGTAACATCAGCATCTTTAACACCATTTAACACATTAAGCATTTTCACTCTGGTATCGTCGATTAATTTTCTCAACTCATCACCTTTACCTTTAATGCCAGGATCATCAGTACCTAAATAATGTTTATGACCTTCCATGTCATCACCTTTGCTCATTTCTCTGATGCCGGTTTCACCTGGTTCAGCTTCCTTACGACCACCTGCCGCTAATTCGATATCTGATTTATATTTATCAATTTGCTTACAGAAATCTGCAGAAATTGCTTGAACCTGACGGGCCTTGTCTGCCCATTGTTTTGCTCTGGCAGCTTTAGAAGGATCTTCTTCTGCAGCTTTAAAGGCATCCATGATGGCTTTGTTTTTATCAGTTAAGGCTTGGCTAGCTTTACTGAAAGATACTTCCATCAAGTGAAATGCTTTTAGAATTTCATTTGAAATATTCAATGCCAATAATGCAATCAACACGAGATACATCATGTTGATCATCTTCTGACGGGGGGATAGTTTACCACTTGCCATTATTCAATTCTCCTTTCTTTAATTATTGGAAATAGAATTAGTTACGAGCAGCGCCACCCATAGCACTTAACATGCTTCCGTATACGTTGTTTAATGTACCTAAGTTCTTGTTTAATTTGTTGATGTTTTCTTTGAATTCAGCACTGTCATTAGCAGTTGAAGACAAGTTGTTTACCATAGTGGTTAAACCGCCAGCAAAGGTTGACATTGAGCTGCTGATTTCATTAGAAGCTACACCAATTGATTCAATCGCTTTAGACGCTTTATTGATGTTGCTGGTGTATTCGTTAGTTGCTAATGTAGCATTGCTTAAACTTGACATGTCTTTAACATTGTCGCTCAATGATTTTAAACCATTGCCTAAACTTGAAATTAATTCAGGACCAACTTTAGCTTCAACTAACATTTTATCTAATTGTTGAGAGATAGTACCTTGTGATTTGTTTTTCTTTTCACTTGGTTCGATACCAGCTAATTCAGGATAAACAAGTGTCCAATCGTACTCTGCATGTTGTGGTTCAAATACTGACACGAAGAAAATCAAAGCCTCTGTACCAAGACCAAGGATAAGCATAAGGTTAGCACCTGGCCAGTGCATGATTTTAAACAAGGCGCCAATGATAACGACTGATGCACCCCATCCGTAAATGTATGCCATTACTTTTTTAAATCCTTTGCTTTCAAAAAAACTGTTACTGCTCATAATTGTAAATTTAAATTGTTTTTAGGTTAATTGTTATAGGTTATAATATATTGTAAATTTTATTTTCTATCTTTAACTGATCTACCGATGTATGATTGAACACAACGGAAACCAACATAAGATTTAGAAGTATCTTGGTATTCGTATGTTCTGCTACCGTTTTGAATAAAGTAAGCAACATCTTTCCAACTACCGCCTTTAATCACTTTGCGTTTCATGGTCATTGGCGACATTTCTTTACCAGTTCTATTGCCTTTGCCATCGTTAGCATACTCATCAATATTGATTCTGAAATCAGGGTTTAAATCATGTGTAAACACGTGAGATTGTTCGCTCCAAGCATTGATGGTCCACTCAGCTACGTTACCAGCCATATTGTATAAACCATAGTCATTAGGGAAATAGCTATCAGCTCTAACAGGGTACATACCACCGTCTACACCATAGTTACCTCTCATAGGCTTGAAGTTAGCTAACATACAACCTTTGCTGTTTCTGCAATAAGGA
>JAURIG010000069.1 GCA_030832905.1 Bacteroidota bacterium | reverse complement strand
CTTAGAGTATGTTTTTACTGAACGTCCTGTGCAGAATGCCTCACCATCGATTGATTCCTTTAAAGTGCATCAAAAGCACATGCAAGACAATCTGATTTTGAAAACAGACTTTACCTATTCTGCAGAGGTTCATCCAAATCCATCTGCCTCAAATGCAAAGTTGACTTATACTTGGCGCATCATTCAAGAAAGCACAGATAAAAAATCAGGCGGTGATTTTGAACAATACGCAGAGGAAATCACTGGTCTCATTAAGAAAGGAAAGTCTGGTCCTAATATTCAATTTAGAGCACCTAAAATGAAAGGTGAATACCGATTGTTTGTAACGATCAAAGGCAATCAAAAAGTGGCTTATGCCAATTTTCCTTTTAAAGTAGTTGAGCCTTCTTCAACAGATAAACCATCTAGATTTATAAAATGGCGAAATACAGATTTAAATGATTTTTATACACCGTGAAACTCAGATGTAAGCATCATATCCTATTCTGGTGTTTGGTATTACTAAGCACAATTGCCGAAGCTAAAATAATGGCATCAGATACCAGCCTTCGTTTGGCTAGTAAATCCTATGTGTCAACTTTCAAATCGCCTTTTAATACCCTTGAACATTTTACAGTTTCTGGTTATTATCGTTTTTTGGGCAATTACCGCAATATGACCGATGCTTATGCTCACATGGAGAACAATAAAAAAACAATTTTTATTGGGGACGATGCCCAAATCCCTCAATTCATGTTGAATTTAAGTGGCTACACAGATAAAAATACGTCTTTCGGAACAGATTTGTATATGTGGACACCGCTCACAGGACTAGGGCAAGCAGAGAATGTTAAAGGCTTAAATCTTGGCGTTAGTTTATATGGCAATTTTAAGACCCATATAGGTAATTTGAATGTTAGAACTGGAGGTATCAACTGGTATGCCATGACCCCCTTTACTTTTCAAACCAATAAAGGTTACAACCGTTACAGTTTGTTTGAGAGAAATCCTTGGGATCCTAATGCCAATCAAATTGATGACAGGTATAAAACCTTCTACAATACTGGTGCTATGAACCAAGACCAAAGATGGGGTAATCAAGCTTTTCAAGGGTTGATTATTGATGGTACAGATTTGCCAGGTCAAACTGCAGTTAGTTTGATGTTGGGTAAAACTCAATTTGATGGCGGTTACAGTCCAATTCCAAATTTTTCTTATGGTGGTAAATTGAAGAAGTATTTCGATAACAATAAGGCCAGCCTGTCTTTAAATACGTTTAATTCAACGGCAGTAATTGATTCCATTAAACTCAATACTGCAGGCTTTAATATGATGAGTATAGAATACGCCCACCAGTTTAATCAGTTTAAGGTGTATTCTGAAATTGGTTCAGGAAGACGCTTTGCTAATGATGTCTTTCAGCAATGGGGAGAGGCTCTATCGCTTAAAATCAGCAGCATGAAAAAGCGCTTACCAATTGAATTACACGCCTACAGAATAAGCCCGAGGGTTTTAAACAACAGTGCTATTTTTATTAACTCATCAATACAACAAAGTACAGTGGTTCAGGCTGGTCAAACTCAACCAGTGCTCATGCCTGTTGCCAGTTCAGTATTGCCAATAGGACAATTGTCAAACAACAGACAAGGTCTTGATATCAATGGTGTCATATCACATAAACGTTGGAAACATTCAATAGGCTATTCTGTGGCGGGTGAAATAGAGGCATTGAGTAGTCAGCTTAATTACACCCATGCCTTTAATGCCTTGCCATTATCAAGGTTTTGGCGTTGGGATTTTCCTAGCAATGTAGGGCCTTATGGCCAAATGAATAAATTGTACAGAACGGTGATTGAAACAGTCAATTTAAAGGATGTTGATATTACCGGAAAGCCAGTTTACAAAAAGTATTTTAATACCATTGAGTTGAATTCAAAATACTCAAGTTATTTAATGGGTAAACCACTTTACTTATTTTATTTGGGGTCATTTAATTCTGTTCAATATCAGTTGTCGCCAATGGTGGTTACTTCTGAAAAAGCATTGTTGAGAACCTACGATCATCAGATTGAATCCTATTGGCGCATTCAAAGCCATTTGGTCTGGACCAATTATGTAAGTTATGAGCGCGTTTTAGCCAATTACCAAACCCAAACAGATGTAGAGAGTAGACGTCCGAAAAACCAAGTTGGCTATGCTTTTGCAACGGGTTTTGATATTCAATTAAGTAAATCTGTAGGGCTTTATCTGCGCCATCGTTTGATGAATTACCGAGATAAAAGTTATAGTAAAGACCATTACAAAGGACAAGAAACAACCGTAGAATTAAAAGCCTTTTTTTAAACCAAAATGAGATACCTGAAATACATAATGACTATAGGCTTGCTGTTTAATTTAAACAGTTTAAGTTGGGCGCAAACTGCCAAAAAAGTGACTATTATTGGAGGCGCTCGCTCTGAAATGACTGCTGCTAAATTTGACACCAAAGACAGTATTCCAGATACCACCACCCTCAGAAAAAATAATGGGGGCTATGCCATTGTTGATCTTGGATTTAATATCAAACCCAATAAGCATACTGAGATATTAGGCATGTATAGAATCTCTAATAAATTTGGGGGCTTTTGGGGCTCAGGTGTTAGTTTTGATGTTAGACAACTTTGGATAAAAGGAGTGGTTGCTAACACGCTTAGATACCAGTTGGGAGACATCAACATCAAACAATCACCATTAACTTTATACAATCATCATGCAGATCAATTTGATACCTTGCCAAGTTTATTCATGATGCAAAACCAAATCGTTTCATACGATAAGTTTTATTATGCAGACCATTCATGGCGTATGCAAGGTGCACATATTAATTTTGGACTTGACTTTAGTCGTTACATTCAATCCATTCAGTGCAATGCATTTATCAATAGGTTAAATGCCACTAATTTTTCGAATATACCTGACAGATTAATGCGTGGTACCAGTATTGATTTTGTGTTGTCACCCAATCAACAATTAACTTGGCATAACAATGTGATATTCGATGTGCCAGGCACAGTAAACACTCAGACTAAATTCAATAATGCCATCAATTCTGTCGAATATGCTTCAAAAGTTAAAGTGGCTCAGAAAATAATCAAACTTCATGGTGAAATGGCATTTAGTCAATATGCCTTTAAGGGCGATTCGCTCTCGCCTCAATTGAAAGATTATGCTTTGCGCGCAGATGCTCAGTACCATCATAAACCCTCTAACATGGACTTTGAATTGAGCTATATGAACATTGGACCAGATTTTAGAAGTTTTGGTGCTCAGAGTAAAGATGTTAATTACAGCTTAGAGAACAGCGTTTACAACCGTTATACCAATGCTCAAATACTAAGGCCAATTGCTTTTATTGATGTATTAAGTCAAACGGGTTTATACAACAGAACTATCAGTACTCAATTAATGCCTGAGAATAGTATTTACAACATTGCACTGCCATACGGTGCTGCAACATTTAACAGACAGGGCTTAGGATTAGCCATCAAAAAGCAAATGCCTAAAAAACTTTTTGCATCACTTAAGTACAATGCGCTATCAGAAATTAGAGGACAGGGTACCTTAGCGCTAAGACAATTTCAAAGTGTACAGGCTACTGTCTTAAAAACGCTAGATTTTAAACATCCTTTACAGTTCTCTGTAAATTATAAATACCAATCCAGCCAAAGAACTTCTGATCAAATAGTAGAGTCCGTTAAGTATCATTTATCTCATACACTTTTTGGGGTTCAATATGAGTTAATGGCAGATTTAGACTTGGTATTCAATTATGGTCTTATGATGAATAAGGGAGAAGAGTTTTTAGCCGACCGTAATGCCTATACTGAATTGGTATATTTCAACAAGATCAATTACAATTTGAAACAGCAAATGAAAAGCTTGGGTTTGAAATATACATTTGGCCCTAAAGCCTACATAAGCACTTATATACAGCAGTTTGATTACATGAATCAAGCAGTTGCTAATAGAAACTATAAGCTCACTCAATTTAATGTCCTTTTTAACCAATTATTTTAACATGAAAAAGTCAGCGATTATTCTTATTTCGAGTCTATTTGTATTGCTGTCTGCCTGCCGCAAAGACAATACATTTGATGGCCCAAGTATAGCCGAACTCAACTCAACCTTTAAACTTAATGCGCCATTTAAAGCCAGTAAAGACAGCGTTGATTTTTCCGCATCCGAAACAGTCTATTTTTCTGCCCAATTCAATAAAATTGTAGCCTGGAAATTATTGGTTCACGGCGTGCAGTCTAAGGCAGTAAAAGTGTTTCAAGGTCAGTCTAAACAAATTGACATCAGCAATGCCAATTGGAATGGGTCAACTTCGATTTTCCCTGTTTTTAAACAAGAATTATGCAAGGCTCAATTGGTTATTGCTGAAACCAATGATACTTTTATTTGCAATGTATATGCTCAAAGTCCTAAAACTAATCAGGGCCTATTGGTAACAGATTTTGAATCAGGCATGAACGCCAACTGGACTAAGTTTATTCAAACTGGTGCAAATATGGATTTTAAAATCAAATCAGATGCCTTCAGCGCTCAGGGAGCTAGTTACTTAAATATGGCAGGAACTGTCAATTGGGATTGGTTAATTGGCTTAATTGATTTTGTGCCCAAAGCAATCAATAGTAACTATGTGGTATATCCTTTAAACAGCAATCCGCAGTCTGTTTATTTTAATTGTTTAGTGTATGGGGATGCAAGTGTTCAAAATCCTTCGATTATTTTGTTCCAATTTAAAGAAGATGAAAATGCAGATGGTATTATCAGCGCCAATTCAGAGGATGAATACGATTACCAAATAAAGGTTGACTGGAGCGGATGGAAACTCGTTTCGGTTAGGTATGCAGATGTTGTAACTTTAGTGAATGGTTCGCCTTCAACACCTAATGGTAATGCGGTTCATAACCCTGATAAAATTGGTAAAATTTCAATGTTGCATTTAGCAGATAAGACTGGGGGCTTTGCTTCTACCAAAATTGATTATATCATGTTCTCAGACAATCAACCTATTCAGCCCTAATGCCCATTAAAAATTGTCTGTTTATTGTGTTATTGATTGTGTCTTGTCAATCAGTTGTCAAGCCAAGTAAGCAGGTATTGTATGACCAAGACATTGCTACAGATACCAATCATTTGAATGGATTTAAAGCCATTGAAGTGTTTCAAGAAGTAGCAGATCGTTCTGTATGGGTTTCGCCTGAAAGACAATGCGTACAATATCTAATAACGGATTCAACAGCCTATGCAGGACAACGTTCTATGCAACTAAAATGGAATAAAATAACAGGCGGTTGTCAATGGATTGGTTTGGGCTTTGGTTGGAACAATTGGATGGCCAAAGATTTTTCGGATATTTATACCACTGCCTCGATTCAAATGGCTGTTAAGTCATGTTCAGGCACATTTAAAAATTTGCCAGTGGCTTTCGCATTTGAAGATTACGCGGGCACTCAAAATTATTACGGCTTTCAAGCCAGTATGGCGCCCAATGGGTTTTCAGATTCTGCATGGACCATCATCAAAATTCCATTATTGAAATTTAATCTTGGCGATGGTAAATTTGAACTTGAAAATGTGAAGCAATTTATGATTCAGTTGGAAGCAGAGGGCGGGATTTATTTAGACGATATTAGGATAGTTAAAAACTAATAACATGTTAAAAAAGTTATTTGTAAGCGTTTGCTTTTTGTGTTTGCAACAAATGCCAATGATGGCTCAGTCAAAACCTTTGTCCGATGCAGATATTTGGGCTTTAATCAAGAAGATGTCTGTTGAGGAAAAGGCCGGGCAAATGACTCAGTTGGACCTTGGTGTTATTGCCAAAGGGGATATCTGTAAGTTAACTTGGCCACAGAGTATAGATACGCTTAAGCTAAAATTAGCGATTCAAAAGTATCATATTGGATCCATATTAAATGTGGGATGTGGAAGTGGTACTATGAGTATGGCTCAGTGGCAAAGTATTTTAAGTGATGTTCAGTTTTACAATCATAAATACAGTAAAAATGGCGTGCCCATAGTGTATGGGATAGATGCTATTCACGGGGTCAATTACACTCAAAAAGGCACTTTGTTTCCGCAGCAAATTGCTCAAGCAGCTACATGGAATCCGGCCCTGATTCAATCTGTTTACGAAGCAACGGCTTATGAAATGAGAGCTACTGGCTTACCATGGAATTTTTCGCCAGTTTTGGATATCGGACGCCAACCATTGTGGTCAAGATTTTTTGAAACCTTTGGAGAAGATGTTTGCTTGGCCAAAAAAATGACAGCATCAGCAGTCATAGGGTTACAGGGCAGTCAAAACGCAACAGATCAATTCCATGTGGCTGCCTGCATGAAACATTTTTTAGGTTATAGTTTCTCCTTGTCTGGGCATGATAGAACGCCCGCATGGATTTCAGAAAGAGAACTCAGAACTTATTTTTTACCAACCTTTAAAAAAGCGATAGATCTGGGCGCCAAAACATTAATGGTTAATTCAGGCGAAATCAATGGTGTGCCTGTGCATGTTAATGCAGAACTTCTCACACAATTGTTAAGACATGAATTAGGTTTTACTGGGGTGGTGGTAACCGATTGGGAAGACATTTACAAATTGGTCGATATTCATAAAGTTGCAGCCAACAAACATGAAGCAGTTTTTAAAGCCATCAATGCGGGTGTCGATATGAGTATGACGCCTAATGATTTTGGATATACAGAGGCGCTAATAGATTTAATTAAACAAGGTAAACTAAGACTTTCGCGCATAGATTCTTCTGTGTTTCGTATTTTAAAATTAAAAAATGATTTAGGCTTATTCCAAGCTATGCCGCAACAAGCTTATCCTAAATTTGGTTCAAGCGAACATGCTGTTTTAAGTTATCAAGTGGCTGCTGAGAGCGTTACTTTGCTTAAAAACACCAATCAATTATTGCCATTAAAGTCAGGACAGAATCTATTTGTTTGTGGGCCATCTGCACATTCCTTAAATGCATTAAATGGAGCCTGGACCCACACTTGGCAAGGCATAGATACAACATTTAACACACAGGGTAAATTAACCATTCTTCAAGCCCTTCAGCGAAAATCTTTTAAGGTGAATTATGCTTTGGACTTTCAGAAAGCTCAACAGAATGGGTTTAAGCAGTATGAAAAAGCCATCAAACAATCCAATTGTATTGTTATTTGCTTAGCTGAACAACCTTCAACTGAAGTGCCTGGCAATATTAATGATTTGACCTTGCCTGAAGACCAGATTCAATTGGTGAAATCTTTAAAGCAATTTGGAAAACCAATTGTATTGGTCTGTTCTTTTAACCGACCAAGAATTATCAGTGCAATAGAACCTGATGTGGCCGCCATTATATACGCTAATTTACTCAGTGATGAGGGTGGTAGGGTTATTGCTGATTGCATTGATGGCGGTATCAATCCAAGTGGTAAATTGCCATTTACCTATCCAAGATATGCCAATGATTTGGTTCACTATGACAGAAAATATACTGAAGATTTAAACATCGACTTCTCAATGACCGCCTACAATCCACAATTTGATTTTGGATTTGGGTTAAGTTACACACAATTTCAATACGCTGATTTAAGTGTTTCAAATGACACTATGCATATGGCTGCAGACAGTGTTTTGATTACTGTAAAAATTAAAAATACAGGTTTGAGAGCAGGAAAGGAAGTTGTCCAATTGTATAAATCAGATTTGGTCGCATCAGTGACACCATCTGTTAAACAATTGCAAGATTTTATCAAAGTTGAATTACAGCCCGGACAAGAAAAAACAATAAGTTTTAAAGTGTATCGACAGGATCTTACCTTGGTCAATCAGTCGCTTAAAACGGTTACAGAACCTGGTGATTTTAAATTTCAAATAGCACAATTATCCACTTCAATTTATGTTCAATAAGCTTCTAATAGTTTGTCTTTGCCTCTTTGGATTAATGGCCTGTAAACAGTCTGATCCACCCCCTTTGGAAGTAGAAAAAGGAGATTTGTACTTTTCGGGTTACTACTGGAATTACAAAAACAAAACCAGTCCTGCCGGTCCTGGACCCAATATTTTTTTAGGCAATAAGCAAGCTGCTTGGGTTGATTCATCTGGCAAACTGCATTTGACCATACAAAAAATCAATAATCAATGGGTTTGTAGTGAAATCATTAGCGCAAAAGAATTTGGTTACGGTACATTTGTTTTCTCTTCAGAAACTGATATTTCTAATTTTGATGAACGTGTTGTGTTTGGAGCTTTTACTTGGGATGATTATTCATTTCAAAAACAAGCCAATAGTGAAATTGATGTTGAATTTTCGAAGTGGAATGCTGCCAATGACACCTTATTAGTAACCTACAGTGTTCAGCCGGTTTGGTTTAGCAATCCTACGCCTTATCAAGAACGCAGTTTTAAACCAAAATTAGCAAGGAAATGGATCAAAGGGCCAATGACTTTTGCTATGAAGTGGACACCAGATGTAGTGTCATGGCAAAATTTTAGTGGTCTTGGCTTTCCAGGCGGTAATCTGATTTCTCAGTGGCAATTTGATAAGACTAATGTGTCAAGATCAAAATTAGAAAACAATTTGGTGTCAGATCCTATTGTGATTCCAGCGCCAAGTGACTCAACTAATTTTAGATTTAATTTTTGGCTGCTAGGTGGCTTGCCTCCGAATAACAGTCAAAGGCATGAAATCATAGTATCAGATTTCAAGTTTATTCCTTTGTAGGCTGAATATAGGGTTCGTGAAGGGGATAGGGTTTAGGGTATAGGGTATAGATTGGAATTAGTTTTCGCATTCGCACTTGCTCCTACTCTCACACTTAATTAGGGGATAGGGTTTAGGGGATAGGGGATAGGGGATAGGTGGAATTAGTCTTCGCATTCGCACTTGCTCATACTCTCACAATCTATTAGGGGATAGGGTTTAGGGGATAGGGGATAGGTGGAATTAGTCTTCGCATTCGCACTTGCTCATACTCTCACACTTAATTAGGGGATAGGGTTTAGGGGATAGGGGATAGGTGGAATTAGTTTTCGCATTCGCACTTGCTCATACTCTCACAATCTATTAGGGGATAGGGTTTAGGGGATAGGGGATAGGTGGAATTAG
>JAURIG010000068.1 GCA_030832905.1 Bacteroidota bacterium | reverse complement strand
AGAGATAGTGTTTGTTGGTAAAGGTTGTTTGAAAACTGTAGTAGACGATTAAAAATAAACAGGCACTGAGTAGGGTTTCGCTCATGATCAAGTTGGCATAAATGGGTAGGGCCAAACCTGGTAATAAGCTGATGATGGTATAGGGTGAGGTTAATGTTTGTATGGCTGGTTTTAACCATTGTGTGAGCAGGTAAATGAGGCCTATACTGATGAGGTTTTGAAGGAGGTAAACTAAGGCAAAGAAGACTTTGTTTTGTCCGCCACAGAGGACTTCAACAGCTGCTAAAAAACAAGGATAGCCGGGAGGGCGTTTAGTGAAAAACTCAGGCTTTAATGGCGCTACATAATCTGCACAATACCAGTTGCCATGGGTAATAAGGTTATGAGCAGACTGCAAATACTCATGCGCATCTTGCAACAAACTATGCTGCAGAAACACCTGCTTAACCCAAAGCCCAGCATGCAAAAGCAGCACCACCGCCCAAAACAAACGTTGTTTCACCTTTCAATGATACAACTTTTTTAAGAAATGGGGTGGAGTTAATCAGTTGTATAATTTATGTAAAACCTATTGCCCGATTTGTAACCATTAACATACCTTGTAAACTCAATTCCTTTCTTACATTCATTTAAATAATAATGTTCTTTAACATTATATATATATTCACTAAGATTGCTGATTTTGGAGGTCCAAAAATTATTTTCAAATTTTTGAATATTACTTTCAGATTTATTAAAACTGTAGTAAAATAAAGTTCTATAATAAAAAGGACTATTGCTTTGGTTAAATGTTAAAGAGGAGCTATCAGTAGCTTTTTTTAAATTGCAATTACTATATAAGCTACCAAATGTGAATAGATTAAATAACTTTGTGCTTTTGGGAGGAATGTAAATTGAATTAGTTGGAATTGTTTGATTTGTTATTTTTATTCCATTGGAATAGGTGTTAGTTAACAGGGTATTACCAACCAAACTATTTTCAACGTATTTATTATCAACAGAACTAGTATAAGATGTGATAGCATTATTCATAAATGGATATGCAAAACCATTTTCCACAAAGTGAGATAATTCTAAGTCAATTTTAATAATACTATCACTTTTGTTATAAATGAATGTTTTAAGTTGACCATATTGACCCCAAACAAAATATGAAATTTTTAAATCGGTATTTTCAAAAATTAAATTTTCAGAATTGTCATCTTTTCTTAATTCTTGAACTTGAATATTGCTATATGTGAAACAACTGCTTAAAGTTACCATTAAAGTGAGATATAGCTGAGTTGTTTTTATATTTAGTCTCATTTTATTTTCACATTAATAGCCTAGCACCTTTTTTGATACTAGGCTAATTAAATTTTTTAAAGTACAAGTTCTAGTTTCGAACAAACGTTTGCTTCATAATCTGTTGTGCCTTCCCAAATAACAACATCATCTTGGTCTTTAACTTGAAAAAAGTATGATTTGTTTTTAGCTGATCCAAGAATCTTATTTACAGTTACTGAGGCTGACTGTCCACAATTAGGTGCTCCTGTCCAATATAAACTAGCTTTTTGTGAACCTACAATTTGACCATCAACATAATAAGTTAATGAGGTAATATTATTATTAACGAGCCAATCTGCAGTTGTTTTACCATACCAAAAAACATATTGGCCTTCATATTTGCAGCAATTGCAGTCTTTTTCTGCAGTTGAACTATAATTTGTTGCATCCTTATCTGTACAACCTGTTTCTTTGGCGCAAGATGAAATTAATAGAAGAGAAATTGTAAAAATTAAGTATTTCATATTTGTATTATTTAATTTGTTTGCTTTTTGCTTCATATTCTGCTTCACTAATAGCGGTTATCTGTATTTTTCCGTCCTTATCTAGTGTGCAATGATTGTATTTTGATGGAATGAATCCTGTTTTAGTTGATTTTTCAATGACAGGTGTACCTTCTACTACATACCCTCCTTTTCCAATTAAAATTATAGACCAAAACTTAGTACTTACTACTCCATCAACAAGCGCAACACAACCCGGTGTGGCTTCTATGGTTTTATCTATAGCAGTTTTAATGCTAACAATTCTAGTTGGAATGGTGTAAATATAGAAGCATCTGTCTTCTCCCGTTACCCTTTTTTCACCTTTTGTGTAACTTGAAATCTTTGATAAATCAACGTTTTTTGTTGAAATAAGTGTGAAGTCCATGATTCTTTGACTGCAACTTGATAGCATAGCAATCATTAATGCATTGGCAAATGTTAATTTAGAGCCTTTCATATTGATATAAATTTATAATTTTAACAAAATTAAGAGATAGGATATATATATCCTAATATAAGAGCAAAATTTGTTGGAAGTTCGTTGTGTTGAAAAAGCGTAGAAGCAACGATATCTTAATAAGCTGTGGGAGTCAGATTAAATACTACCGTAAGCTGAAAGGTTTTACGCAAGAGCAAGTGAGTGCTCAGTTAGACATGGATTTTAGCCAGTATGGCAAGATCGAAAGAGGCCTCACCAACATTACCTTATCAACCCTTAGCGATATAGCCGTTGCCCTCGATGTTGAGCCAGCGTATTTGCTCAAAAAAAAATCAAATCAAACTAAGGCAGCAAAGCTCTAAAAGCCAAATTGCTCAGCACGCGTATTTGTATTACTTTTGTGCCGTATATGATGCCAGAAGACATACTCAAATCGTATTTGCAAACCCTGCGTTTGGATTTGAACTTCTACAGAGATTCCATTAAAGAAGTCAGCGATGAGATCATTGCCGAAGGGTACAGTCAATACCCCATTTTTATAGCTCATCAAGAAACTGTAACACTGGGCGAAGTCATAATCGATCGCGAAGAACTCGGTACCAACTTCACCATTCAAGCCACCACGCTCGAAGACCTTGTTAAGAAAAACATCGTACTACCTGCTAATGTAGAACGCTTCAAACAAGCCTTTAAAAACCCAAAAGAACAATGTTGTTTGTTCTTAGTCAGCAGTCACGGTGCGCAATTTGTATTTGTGCCCTACGAACAAACCCCAGCCCCAAATCCAGACGACCATGCAGCCTAAAATTGCAGTCGTCATATTAAACTACAACACCAGAAATTTCTTAGAACAATTTCTACCATCGGTATGTGGCAGCACTTACCCCAACTTAGAAATAGTCATTGCAGACAACGCCTCAACAGACGACTCTGTCGCTTATGTCAAAGCGCATTATCCGCAATGTGTATGCATCAACCTCGATAAAAACTACGGCTTTACAGGCGGTTATAACAAAGCCCTCAAGCAAGTATGTGCAGACTATTACGTCCTCCTCAACAGCGATGTAGAAGTCACTCCAAATTGGTTAGAACCCATGGTTCAACTCATGCAAAGCAATCCGCTAATAGCAGCAGTACAACCCAAGTTATTAGCGCATCACACACCCACACAATTTGAATACGCAGGCGCAGCAGGCGGTTACATAGACCAACTTGGCTTTCCCTTTTGCAGAGGCCGCATATTCGAAGCCATTGAAACAGACAACGCACAATACCAAGACGCCAAACAAGTCTTCTGGGCCAGCGGAGCAGCCCTCTTAATCAAAGCAGACCTCTACCACCAATTACAAGGCTTAGACGACGACTTCTTCGCCCACATGGAAGAAATAGACCTCTGTTGGCGATTGCAAAACGCAGGCCACCAAGTATGGGTATGCCCGCAAAGCACTGTCTACCATGTAGGCGGCGGCACACTTCAAAAATCCAACCCGCGCAAAACCTATTACAACTTCAGAAACGGCCTCATACTCCTCTATAAAAATCTCCCTAAGAACAAACTATTTACCGTCATCGCGCAGCGCTGGATACTCGACATCATCGCCGCAGTATGGTTCTTAGTACAAGGCAAATTTGGCGACTACAAAGCCATAGCCAAAGCCCATATCCACTTTGTTATCTACTTTCCAAAATGGGCCAAAAAACGCCAAAGCAATACCACCCATGCAGCCTATTACAGCCCGCAAGTATACAAAGGCAGCATAGTATGGCAACACTTTAAAAACAAAGTGCATACCTACACCCAGCTCATCAACAAAAGCTGATAAAAGCACTGCCTAAAAAGCCATTTTTTAAATCCATTAATAAATGCTTAAATTTGCATCAAATTACAAGCACCAATGAGTGATGCCATAAAGCACGAATGCGGGGTAGCCTTTATAAGACTCCTCAAACCACTTGAACATTTCACCCAAAAATATGGCACGCCCTTTTACGGACTAAAAAAGTTGCAACTCCTAATGGCCAAGCAAATCAACCGTGGCCAAGACGGAGCAGGCATAGGGGTCATCAAACTCGATCCGCAATTTGGCAACAGGTACATAGCCCGCAAACGCTCTAACTCTAAAAATCCAGTCGCTGATATCTTCGAAGAAGTCAATCAATCACTTCAAGAACTCGATCAAGACAACATACAAAACAGCCTCTACTTAAAAGAGCACTTTCCCTATGCAGGAGAGCTCATGCTCGGCCACCTGCGCTACGGTACACACGGCGGTAACAGTTTAGAAAACTTACATCCATTCTTAAGACAAAACAATTGGATGTGTAGAAACCTCGTATTAGCAGGCAACTACAACATGACCAACGTTGACGAACTCTTTGAGCAACTCATAGAACTTGGTCAACAACCAAAAGAAATATCAGACAACGTTACCATGCTCGAAAAAATCGGGCACTTCTTGGATGAAGAAAACGAAAGACTCTTCAGAAAATTCAAACAAGAAGGTTATAGCAACTTTGAAATCACTGAAAAAATCAAAGAACACTTATCGGTAGCCAACATACTCAAACAAGCCTTCAAGCGTGCAGACGGCGGCTACAACATGGTAGGCATGATAGGCCACGGCGCATCGTTTGTAATGCGCGACCCTAACGGCATAAGACCATCGTTCTGGTATGCCAATGATGAACTATTAGTCGTGGCATCTGAAAGACCAGCCATCATGACCGCCTTTAATGTCTCTTATAACGACATCAAAGAAGTCACTCCAGGCTGTGCCCTCATCATTCAAAAAGACGGCAGCTACGCCGAAACCAGAATACTTGACGAACAACCCATCAAGGCCTGTTCATTTGAACGCATTTACTTCTCAAGAGGCAACGATGCAGACATTTACAAAGAGCGTAAAAATTTAGGCAAACTCTTAGCGCCAAAAGTATTAGAACGTCTCCATTACAACATAGAAAACACAGTATTCGCCTACATACCCAATACCGCTGCAACCTCCTTCTACGGTATGATAGACGGCATCAACGACTGGTTAAAAATACACCGCTCTGAAGTGCTCATGGCCGAAAAAGACCAACTCACGCCTGAGCGCATACAAGAAATATTAACCTACCGCATTCGCCGCGAAAAAATCCTGGTAAAAGACGCAAAAATGCGCACCTTCATTACCAATGACACTGACCGCGAAGACATAGTAGGGCACGCATATGACGTCACTTACGGCATCATAGAACCCAAACAAGACACACTCGTTATCATAGACGACTCTATAGTCAGAGGCACTACACTCAAAACCAGCATACTCAAAATATTGGGCAGATTACAACCCAAGAAAATCATTGTGGTATCAAGTGCGCCTCAAATCCTCTTCCCAGACTGCTATGGTATAGACATGAGCAGACTAAAAGACTTCGTAGCCTTCAGAGCCCTATTGGCGCTATTAAAAGACAACAACCTAGAGCACAAACTCCAGGAAACTTACGAACTCTGCAAAGCTGAAATGCTCAAACCAAAAGAAGAAATGGTCAACCAAGTTGTCGGTTTGTATCAACTCTTTACGCCAGAACAAATCTCTGCTAAAGTCGCTCAAATTGTAACCCCTGAAAACTTCGAACCTGAGGTGGAAATCATTTTCCAAAGTGTAGAAGACCTGCACAAAGCCTGTCCTAACCACACCGGTGATTGGTATTTCACAGGTAATTTTCCAACACCAGGTGGTACTAAAATCGCGAACAGAGCCTTTGTGTATTTCATGGAGAAAAACAATGCCAGAGCCTATTAATTAAGGATCTTCACATGATTCTTCTGATAGACAATTACGACTCGTTTACTTACAACCTCATTGATTATTTCTATCAACTCGGTGAACCTATACAAGTCGTTAAAAATGATGAGTACACTGCAGAAGCATTAGCTGCCTTTTCCTTCAAAGCCATCGTCATATCACCTGGCCCCAACAGACCAAAAGACTCAGGTCATTTAATGGCCATTATAGACAGCTATCATAACCAATTACCCATCTTAGGCATCTGCTTAGGCCATCAAGCCTTAGGTGAATATTTTGGTGCCACGCTCACGCACGCCAAGCAACCCATGCATGGCAAAGCCAGTAGCATACAACACCAACAAACAGGCCTTTATCAATCCATACCGCAAGGCATAAAAGTATGCCGTTACCACAGCTTAATCTTAGAGCAATTTGAACAAACACCACTCACTGTAACCGCAGTATCTGATCAAGGTGAATGCATGGGGTTTGAACACCAAACACTTCCTATTCACGGCATGCAATACCACCCAGAAGCCATACTCACTGAGCACGGTTTAGACCTACTCAAGAATTGGTGTAAAACCCTAGGGTAAAGTAAAGGGCATAATGGTCAGCGCTTCTTGGTCCATTACCAACCCATAGTCCAAACAAAACACACAAACAGACTTACCATTGCGCCACTCATGCGTATGAAAGGCAAAGTTATAGCCCATAGCCTCTAAGGTCGTTTTTTGAACACAAGTCTGCGCTTTGTTTTGGTATAAATACGCCAAAATGCGACGGTTGTTTTTAATCGTCGCTTGGATGTGTTGCACCCCATTGTCTTGCGCTTTTAACAAACGGTTATGGTAAAGATTGCGACAAGCAGCATCACAAAATTTTTTATCGCTTCTGCCGTAAATCACCTCTTTACACTCTTTACAAAATTTTGCCATCTACCACTAAATTAATGCAAAAATAACCCCCATTCAAGCGGCATTTCGAGTATATTGCACCAAGTATAAACTCATTAGTACCATGATTAAAAACAGACTCATAGCCATAGTCGTATTGTTCTGTATGCTGCATTGGAATTGTCAAACAGTAGCCCCCAGCAATCAACAACAAACAACACCACTCAATGTGATTTTACTCATAGGAGATGGCATGGGCTTAGCCCAAATTTCTGCCGCCTCATTTACCAACGGTGGCTTGTTTTTAGACCTCTTCAAATGTTTAGGATTGATTCAAACATCATCTGCCAATGATTACATTACAGACAGTGCCGCAGGTGCTACAGCCTATAGCACAGGTAAAAGCACTTATAACGGCGCGATAGGTTTAGGTGCAGACAGCAGTAAACAAATCACTATTGTAGAAGCCGCAGAACAAAAAGGCCTCTCTACAGGACTCATTGCCACTTGCAGCATTACCCATGCTACACCAGCCGCTTTTTATGCCCATCAAAAAAACAGAGAAATGCATCAAGCCATAGCCAATGATCTCTACCCACAAAACATAGATTTCATAGCTGGTTCAGGCAAACCTTATTTCAATGAGCAGTTGCTTAAAGCCCAAGAATACCAAGTGCATACAGGTACAATAACACCCACTGTTAAAGTTGGCGAAAAACTATGTTGGTTTTACAATGACAGCATCAATATGCCCAAAGCACCTGTGCGTGGTCCTTGGCTCAAACAAGCCACAGAATTGGCCTTAAAACAACTCTCTAACAACGCCAAAGGGTTCTTCCTTATGGTGGAGGGTAGTCAGATAGATTGGGGAGGGCACAACAAAGATTTTAACTATACCAATACAGAACTCATCGATTTTGATTTAGCTGTTGGTGCAGCTTTGGCTTATGCTAAAACCCATAGCAATACATTGGTAATTGTTACCGCAGATCATGAAACAGGCGGCTTATCATTGAATGCAGGTGACCTCAAAAACAAAACCCTTAGTACCAATTATGCCAATGGTCATCACAGTGGCATTATGGTGCCCATTTATGCCTTTGGACCAGGTGCAGAACAATTCACAGGCACTTATAAAAACACAGAAGTTCACGCCAAAATCAAGGCCCTGTTAAAGCTATAAACTTTGGTTTACAAGCATAAAAAAAGCCCCTTCGCAGAAGGGGCTTTTTAAGTCTATTTAGTTGATTATTTAACTTCTTCGAAAGACACGTCTTCAACGTTGTCTCCCGCGTTGTTATTGCCAGCGTTGGCATCTGCTCCACCTTCAGCTGTTTGAGCCTGTTGTTGAGCATTGTACAAATCTTGACTAGCAGCTTCCCAAGCCTTGTTTAAAGCCTCTGATGCTGTATCACAAGCCGCCACATCTTTGTTTTGGTGAGCGGTTTTTAACTCAGCCAAAGCTGTTTCGATGGCATGCTTTTTATCTTCAGGTAATTTGTCGCCATACTCCTTAAGATTCTTTTCTGAAGTAAATACCATGGTATCTGCAGCGTTCAGTTTTTCAACCTCTTCTTTGGCTTTTTTATCGCTCTCTGCATTGGCCTCAGCCTCCTTCTTCATTTTCTCTATCTCTTCCTTGCTCAGTCCACTTGAACTTTCAATTCTGATCTTTTGTTCTTTGCCAGTGCCTTTATCTTTAGCGCTTACGTTCAAGATACCGTTGGCATCAATATCAAAAGTAACTTCGATTTGAGGGACACCTCTCGGTGCTGAAGGAATACCATCTAAGTTAAACATACCAATGGTACGGTTATCTTTTGCCATAGGGCGCTCACCTTGTAATACATGTAATTGTACACTTGGTTGGTTATCTGCAGCTGTGCTAAACACCTCGCTCTTTTTGGTTGGGATAGTGGTATTGGCCTCAATCAATTTGGTCATTACACCACCGTAAGTTTCAATACCCAAGCTCAAAGGCGTAACGTCTAACAACAACACATCTTTTACTTCACCGGTCAATACACCACCTTGAATAGCAGCACCAATGGCCACTACCTCATCAGGGTTAACGCCTTTACTTGGCGCTTTGCCGAAGAATTTTTCAACTGCTGCTTGCACTGCAGGAATACGTGTGCTACCACCAACTAAAATGATTTCGTCAATATCTGAAGTGCTCATACCAGCATTTTTCAAAGCTGATTTACAAGGCTCAATTGTTCTTTGCACTAAGCTGT
>JAURIG010000067.1 GCA_030832905.1 Bacteroidota bacterium | reverse complement strand
ATTAAAAAATATTGACTCTTAGGTAATTCAGCAATTGCAATGGTTTTATCTGCATTTAAAGTGCCTGATAAAACAATTTGTCCTAAGGTATTTAAGATCACGTATTGGGCTTGCTCTAAATTGGAAGCTTGAATGTGTAATTGATCTGCACAAGGATTAGGATAGACTGCCAATTGTATAGGAGTGCTGTTGTTGCTCAGATTGGTTTTGGCTCTGTAATAGTCTCTGTAACGCACCTGTTGTGGCGTGAATTTGCCTGCAACTGAAGTTCCAATAGCTTCTAACATGGGGATTTTTTCAGTTAAACTCAGCCATTTGTATTCTGTTCTAATATTTGGAAACCCAAAGTTAATGTTTTGAGAAGGTACTATGACTGAATCAAATTCAACAATCATAGATTTGATTTTCAAACATGGAATGTTGGAGGCATAAGGCGTAGTAATATTGCCATAGCCTTCAACATAATTCAATCTGTATCCTTTTTGTTTGTAATAACCCAATTGTAAAAATTGATTGCCAAGGGGTGTTTTGACCTCAAATGTCGTGGAGTCTTTATCGAGGTATTTTAAAGGAAAGGTGTAAATTTCATCTTTGTCTTTGTATACGCCGCCGGCAGGAAAAGGCAGTGCTGCAGGGGTAAAACCTGTTCCAACTGCACTCCATCCACTGCTCTTTTTTTCAAAAAAGGTATAAATGTTTTTAATGGCAATTTGGCCTTGGCCCAGACTGTCGGCTATTTTGTAACCAATAGCGCCAATAGGCATGCCAGTGAAAGCTAATGATGCATAGGGGGTTGATGTTAAGGCTTGAAATTTGAATACATCTTGGTTGGCACTTTTCAATGAGCTGTAATCCCACTTGTAATTGCTATCGGTAACACTGAAGTCTAAAGTCACTGAATTACTATTGCTGTAGCGAATGGTGTCATTTAATGCAGGCATATTGGCTTGGGTAATGGTGATTTGCGCATGACTGCTTACAATGCCTATTAAGGCTAATAAACTGGTTAATAAAAATCTATGCATAGTTGAAGGCTTAAGGTGTAAAAATACCATTAAATTTGTATTTTTTCAAATACCTATGAAACTTGTTAAGTTTTTAATTTTTATCTTGATTGCACTGCAGGCCAATTCAATTTCTGCTGAAAGAATTGATTCATTTCAGATTAGAAGCAAATGCTTGCGATTAAATCTTCAAAATTTGAGCAGCAAAAGCATAAAAGGGCAAGCTGAATTATCAATCAATTGGAAAGTAACTACTAATGTTTTTAGATTAGATCTCAGGCAACTCATTGTTGATTCCGTTGTAATTGACCATGCTAAGGTGACTTGTCAGGCTATTGGAGAATCGCTTAAAATACAATTGAGTAAAGTGGTGGATAAAGGCGACTCGAGTTTGGTTCAGGTATATTATCACGGCACGCCTGCATTGGATCCTGGCGGTTGGGGCGGGTTTTATTTTAATGGAAATTATGCCTTTAATTTAGGGGTGGGCTTTACGGTTAATCCCCATAGCTTTGGTCGTGCATGGATGCCCTGTGTTGATGAATTCACGATGAAGTCAGCTTATGAGTTTTACATAGAAACCGACACCAATTATAGGGCTGCTTGTAATGGTTTATTCCTAGGTTGTGAACTAAAACCCCAATCAAAAATTTGGCATTTTAAAGAGACCGTAACAATGAGTGCCTATTTGGCGGCTGTATCAGTAAGTCAACATGGGCTTGTTGAATCAAAGTATACTGGCATCAATAATAGCTTCCCAATTGAATTGTTTGCCGCTTATACTGATACGACTAATGTTAAGGCCTCTTTCACACATTTGCCTAATGCCATCAATTGTTTTGAAAAGTCATTTGGCCATCAACCCTATAGTAAAGTTGGTTATAATTTTGTGCCATTTACTGGGGGTGCAATGGAACATGCTGGCAATATTACTTTTCCGAGAGCCTTTGCCAATGGTAATTTGAATTATGAAACCATGATGGCCCATGAATTATCGCATCATTGGTGGGGTGATCAAGTAACCTGTTCAAATGCTGAAGATATGTGGCTGAATGAAGGTTGGGCTAGCTTTTGCGAACATTTATTCACTGAAAATGTATATGGTAAAGCCGCCTACAAACAGTCTATTTTAAACAATCATTTATATGTGCTCAGATTTGCACATATCAATGATGCCAATGTGTTTTCATTGGTGAATATTCCACATGCATATACCTATGGTAACCATGTTTACAAAAAAGGGGCAGATGTTATTCATAGTTTAAGATCAGTCATGGGCGATAGCAATTTCTTTGCGGCTTCTAAAGCTTATCAATCTCAGTTTGCCTTTAAGAATGCGTCAACTCCAGACATACAAACTGTTTTCGAATCCTATGATCAGAAAAGGGCTAATGCATTTTTTGAACAATGGGTTAAAACACCTGGTTTTCCGCATGTAAGCATTGTTAAACAGGTCCATTCTGATGCAGGAGGCCCGCACTTGCGCATTCATGTCCAACAAAAATCAAGGTTTAATACCATCTGTTACAATGAATTGCCAATTGAGGTCTTCTTTTATAAAAACCATAAGGACTATATTAAGCGAACTGTTGTTGTAAAATCATGTCGTGATTCTTTTGATTTTGATTTGCCATTTAAGCCAGTTTATGTGGCCTTAGATATTGATGAGCAATTAAGCGATGCTATTACCGATCAGACTGCCAATTTGATTGGCAGTGTTCCGGTTGATTTGCCTGCTGCCTTGTGTAAACTGTATCCTAAGCATTTTCAAGATACTGCGCTGTTAAGGGTTGAGCACCATTGGGTAGGACCAGAATTATATCGCTCGTCTGCTCCTTATATGAGCGATTACAGATACTATACACTGGATGGTGTATGGCGCAATGAAGCAACTGATAGCTTGGATTTTGAATTGACTTACGATGGAAGAATGGGTGGCGCGAATTCGAATCTAGGGTACCTAGATCATACCTTGATTAAGAAAACGGAAGACAGTTTAAGGGTATTATACCGAGCTTTCCCTGGCGATTATTGGCGTATCTGGCCAAATTATAAATTGGCCACTGGTAGTAAAAATGACAAACAAGGCAAGTTGACGGTTTTGAACGCCAAACGTGGTGATTATGTATTGGCTATGTATGATGCATCCTTAGCGATAAACAGCTCTGAACAGACTCAGGAAAAATTTAAAATTACGCCTAATCCAACTCATCAAACCTGTAGCATTGAATGGCCAAAGTCTTGGCAGGGTCAATCCATAAAAATATTCATCAGCAATGCACAAGGTCAAAAGGTATTTAGTCAGGATGTTATAGCCAATAATGAAAGTTTTTTATTGTCAACTGAGATGTGGGCTAAAGGGGTTTATCATGTTCAAATAGAAATGAATGGAAATAGCTTGATGCAATCATTGGTGAAATCTTAAGCCATAAAAAAAGGAGGTCTTAAGCCTCCTTTTAAAAAATATTAATTTGGATTATTCCGGTTTCTCTTCTGATGAGGCCAATTCTTCAGTGTGTTTTGCTCTGGTAAAGAACCACAATAAACCACCACCAACTATTAAGCTGATTTTAATGATCATGGCGTTGTCTTCACCCCATATATAAATCCACATTAAAAGTCTTGGAACCATATTGAAAAGATTGAGGACTAAGGCCATTGCGCCTAAAATAGCGGCGTACATACCGATTTGGTTTAAGATTCTCATATTAATAAACTTTGTTTAGCAAACATAAAAGCATTTAAGAATATTTCAAACTTGCGCTTCGAATTAATTTTCAAAAGGCAAGAAATGGTAGTCTTTACTATAGCGAAGCATTTGGTCAATAAAGGATTCATTGTAATCAATTTTAACATCCGTTAATTGACCATTAGCATACACAGGGCTTAATTTAGGTTGGATAAAGCCTCTGTATGCTGCAATGTCTAAAGCTTTACTGCGGTTTAATACTTCTGTGTGTAAATTAGCATTCACTTTAACACCAAATTGTTCCACCATTTTTTTGCCTTCAGCCTCGTTGCCTGTCGATTTTATGGTTTGAATTTGTTTGAGTAATTCACCAAATAATTGACGCAATTGTTCGTAATCGTTGATGACATAAAAGGTTTTGTTGTCGCGCATTTTTTGCTCGATAATGCCTTTGCCTTTTCCTGCTTCATATACCCATTGTGCCACCATTTGTCTGTTGCGCATGTGGTCTTCTTCAATACTTTCTCCTGGTCTTAGACGGCGCAATTGCACCATCATGCCATTGCGGATGTATTCATCATATTCTGCTTTGCCAACTTCCAAACTTGGCATTACGCCCAAGTCTACCAGTTTTTGATCCATTAAATAATACAAAGCCACTAAGTCTGCACGAGCTTCCTCAAGAGTTGAGCCGTATTGACCCAAATTGTCTTTGGTAACACCTTTGTTCATTTGACCGCTGGCATGACCAATAACTTCATGCATGGCTGTGTGTAATTTGCCTGCTAATTGGCCAAATTGCTCAGCGCGTTTAACCTCTTCTTCAGAATAGCAGAATTCTTTAAGCAAGCCACCTGAATTGGCGGAATTATAGGCTTCAACTATATTGCCCAAACTCACTGATTTAGAGCCGTGCTTTTCTCTGATCCATTCAGCATTTGGTAGGTTAATACCTATGGCAGTTGAAGGGGCTAAATCACCACCTTCCATAACGACATTCACCACTTTGTAAGTAATGCCAGTAACGTTTTGTTTTTTGTGAGCAGTTTCGATAGGAGAGTGGTCTTCAAACCATTGCGCATTTTGAGCCAATATGCTCATGCGTTTAGAGGCTTCAAAATCATTGATTTCTACAGCGCTTTCAAAACCAGCTCTCATGCCAATTGCATCATGGTATACCTCAATAAAACCGTTGATATAATCAACAGTACTGTTGATGTCTTTTACCCATGCAATGTTGTAATTGTCCCAAGTTTTAAGATCACCTGTTCTGTAATAGTCTATGAGTAATTTTAAGGCATTGGCTTGCTCTTTAGTTTCTGCTACAGCCATAGCCTTTTCAAGCCATTCTACCATTTTACTAATGGCTGCAGAATACATACCGCCAACTTTCCAGGTCTTTTCTTTAATGACTTTAGTGGCTTTGTCTTTTGTGAGTGTTGAATTCAATCCCCAACTCAATGGCTCAATTGTATCATTTTGTTTTTTAGGCGCATAAAAGGCATCCACTTCTGCTTTGCTTAAGCCTTCATAAAAGTGATTAGCAGATGCTGCAATTGGATCAACACCATCAGATTTATTAACCCTTTTCGCTTCAATATTTGGATTGAATAATAATTCAATGGCCCAAGTTTTAAAAGCTGCGGTATCCATGTTTTGAGGCATTGGCCAGTTGCTGCCTGGAGAATGCTTCATAAGGTCCTCAAAATAAGCAGATGAAAATTCAGGTTGAATTTTAGTTTCTGAGTAATGATGGTGGATACCATTGCTCATCCAAAAACGTTTTAAATACACTTCAAAGCGTTTGAAATCATCCGTCGTTCTGTCTCCATTGTACTGGCTGTATAAACTTTCTAAAAAAGTTCTGAGCCTTAGATTGTTTTTGTTGTTTTGGTCATAAATGATGTCTCTTCCACACAAGGCCGCTTCACTTAAATAATATACAAGGGCTTTTTGTTGTAAAGTCAATTGTTCAAATCCATTGACTTTGTATCTTAATAAGGCAATATCTGCAAAGCGATTGGGGTCTTTGTATACAGGGAAAACAACAGTGGCAGGATAGTTTTTGTCTTGAGTGCTTTCTTGATGGCTTTGACATGCATTAAGCAAAATGCCAATGGCTAAAGCAATATAAATGGTTGGTTTCATAAGCTTAAAAAGGATGGTCTAAATTTAAATGTATAGCTAATTGAGTGAGGTCTTCAACCACGCGGTTGTTTAATGGAATGCCAGATACCAATCTGTCTTGGTGTGCAACGTATTCTGGTTCTCCAGGGATGATTACAGGGTGCATTGGGTCAATAGGTTTAGCCGCTTTAAAACGCTCTATCCATTTATCCATTCGCGTTGTGAAATCTTCATAAGCCATGAAGCCATCAATATCAATTGCGCCAATAAAGTGACCTAAACCTTTGCCTGGTAGGTCTGGCAATACAGGTAAAAAAGCCACAAAAGGTGGCACCCATGGGCCAAAGTTGGCACCTGATAATACCCCGCTTAATATGTCAACAAGTGCACCAAGACCATAGCCTTTATGAGACCCGTGGTCTTTGTCACTGCCAAGCGGCAATAAATAACCACCTGCTTTTAGGTCTTTTGGATCGCTGGTGCTTTGGCCATTGAGGTCTTCAAGCCATCCTATGGGAATTGCTAACTGTTTGCGTTCTGCAATTTCTAATTTACCATTGGCAGCAGCGCTACTAGCCATGTCAAGCACAAAGGCAGGGTGTTGATGTGCAGGAATAGCAAAACATATCGGATTGGTTCCCAACATGCGTTCTTTGCTATTGGTTGGCGCTACTAACGGACTGGCATTGGTCATGGCCAAGCCCATAAAACGATGTTCTAAGGCCATCATGGCATGATAAGCCGCAATGCCAAAATGATTGCTGTTCATTACTGAACCCATACCATTGCCATGTAAATGGGCTTTTTCAATGGCGATTTCCATTGTTTTAGGCCCAACCACGAGGCCTAATCCTGAATCGCCATCAATGGTAAAGTTGGCTTTTTTGTCGCGCACAATACTGATATTAGGTTGGGTATTAATGCGGCCATTTTCATACAATCTCACATAGCCTGATAAGCGCGCTAAACCATGAGAGTCTATGCCACGCAAGTCTGCCATTAACAATACTTTACTGGCTAGGGCTGCATCTGCTGAGGAACAGCCAATCTGTTTGAAAACGGATTCCGAAAATAGGCTTAAATCACTTGAAGTGAAAGGTTTTGATTCTGGCATTAGGCTATTCGTTTGGCAATGATGTCGATTAAGTTATAAGTGGCAATTGAAATGCCTTTTGATTGTGCAACCGCATCAATTTGTTTTCTGCAAATATCATCTTCAAACACCATGCAAGTGGCCCCTGATTGTTTGAAGTCGTTGATCATTTGTTCGCTTAAATCAGAACTTAAAAGGGGGTCAATGGCCGCTAAAGATGTACCTGCTCCGCAGCAACTTGAACCCATTGGGGCCTCTGACCATTTAATGCCTTGTAACTGATGGTAAAACTGATTGGCACTGCTTTGGCAGCAATTGCCTACCCAGTAATAATGGGCGATGTCAGACTTTAACTGAGGCAGTAAGGCAGGTAAAATATCGTATATAGATTTAACGCGCTTAGTCATGGCATTGGCCTCAAGATGCAAAGCGGTGTTGTTAAAAATATGCGGGTAATGTTCTGAAAAGGTTGCTTGACATTTCGAACTATGGCAGATTAAGTCAACTTGGTTAAGGTTGTTTAAATGTTGTTCCGCAATGGTTTTAGCAGCAGAAAGTTCTCCTTTTTCAAAATATGGTAAGCCGCAACAAGTAAGTGATTCATTTGTTCGCCATTCAATTCCCAAATGTTTCATAAGCAGTTCATAGTGCTTAATGGTATCAGGGTAATAATGTTGTGTGATGCAGGCTATATGACAAACTTTAGTCATGATGCAATATTAAATCCGAAAAAAAATAAATTTATCAATTAAATTCGTAGCTTTTCAACAAGTTTTGACACCTTTTTTAAAAATATTTTATCTCCCAGGCCACGTTTTTCAATTATTGGTGTCTATAAGGTCAAATTGGCTGCGCTGTGGAACAATATACGAATTGCTATGTCCGAAGAAGACCTCATAAAGGGCTGTATAAAGGAAGACCGAGCTTCTCAGGTAGCGTTTTACAAAAAATTCTCAAGTAAAATGATGGCTGTTTGTATGCGATATGCTAAAGATAGAATGGAAGCTGAAGACATGCTTCAGGACGGGTTTATGAAGGTTTTTGATAACTTGTCTAAGTTTAAAAACGAAGGGTCTTTAGAAGGATGGGTAAGACGCATAATGGTTAACACCGCCATTAATAAAATCAGAGCGAATCGCCTCAAATTTGATCCAATAGATGAAGGGCATAACCAGTTTGAAGTGGATGATTTTTCTGCCATAGATAAATTATCTGAACAAGACATTATTCTCTTGATAGCCAAATTGCCTCAAGGTTACAGATATGTGTTTAATATGTATGCCATAGAAGGCTATAGTCATAAAGAAATTGCAGACAGTCTAGGGATTGAAGAAGCCAGTTCAAGAAGCCAATATGCCAAGGCTAAAAAACATTTACAATTACAAATCATTCAATTAGAAAATAATACATCAAAATGAAAGGATCATTTGAACAACATCTTTCGGACAAATTAAAGTCTGCTGAATGGCAGGCCTCTGATCAGGTGTTAAACAACATTTTAGATAGACGCAAGTCAAAGTCTAAGCCTTGGTTGTTATGGGTTATTGGTTTTGCTATCATATCAACAACAATTGTGTTGATTGTTCCAAGTTCAAAACCTCAACCTTTACAAGCAACTGCAGAGCAATCTAGCTCAAGCCCTTCTGAGGAAGCAAACACGCTCAATCGCAAGCAATCTGAAGTCGTTTTAAAGTCGACATCAACAAAGGATTATGCGGCAATAAATGCGAACAAAGTTAAAAAAGAAGCAGCTGCTAAAGCAGAGTTGTCAGCAGTTGAAAAGAATAAAGCACCTAGGGGCAAGCAACAAATTAACAGACCAACTGATCAGCTTAAGGCAGACAATTTAATGAGCGATGCGGAAATGCCTTTGTCGCGTGAAATTCAAACCAATAAGCCTTCACCAATGAGCTTTGAAAAGCCAAATCGTCCGGCCAGTTCAAATGCCAAATATAAAGATAATCAAAAACCAACTACCCTCGCTCAAGATGATCAAAAATGGCGTGTTAAAGCCAATATGATTAAGGTTTTGACAACAGAAAATGGTGGCCAGTTGCCAGAGTTTGTTGCTCAAAGTAGCAAAGGACAATCACGCCTTGTAGTGTATAATAATCCTAAATTATTAAATGAGCATTTTGAATTAGAAAGAGATTTTCTTTACAGCAGGGCTGCTTTGATCAAGAAAGTTAAAGTCCTCAAACAGTTTGAAGACCTCAATCATGTAAATGCCCAAAAAGAATATGCTTTAAATGGCAAACGCCCAACTGAAGACATTATCCCTAAAGCAGTCTATTTTGATTTGATGTTG
>JAURIG010000066.1 GCA_030832905.1 Bacteroidota bacterium | reverse complement strand
GTATTGAAGTCCATAGGCAACAAGGATCAAAGCCAGCTTTATCATTAAAGCCAATCCCATTAATTGGAGCGTATATGTCTTTATTGATTTCAAAAATGGTGGTTCAATATTAGTCATTTTTGTTTGGACTTGTATCGATAAAGTCCTTGAACTGGTCCAATCCAAAGCGATTTAAAGTTGGAAATCATGGCTAAAAGTTGGTAATTCGCAACACTTTTATCAGAAAGATATGAAAAAAATATACGCTTTATTATTTGCAACCTGCCTTTTTGTGAGCAATGTTGCTAAAGCAGATGAAGGCATGTGGTTGCTTTCTTTGCTCGAAAAACTGAATTACAAAGACATGCAAGCCAAAGGTTTGCGTTTAACCCCTGAACAATTGTACAGTGTTAACCACTCAAGCTTAAAAGATGCTTGTATTTGGTTCAATGGCGGTTGTACTGGTGAAATCATTTCAAAAGATGGTTTGATTTTAACCAATCACCACTGTGGTTATGATGCCATTGCTGAGTTAAGCACAGTTCAAGACAACATTTTGGACAATGGCTTTTGGGCTAAAACCAAAGCTGATGAGCGCAAGCCAGTAAGACCTATGTCTATTACCAGAATTGTGAGAGTAGACGACATTACTGATGAAGTATTAAAACAATTAGCTGGTGTTGCTGAAAAAGACAGAAGCATGAAATTAATGGAGATCTACAAAGGCATTCAAAAGAAAGCAACTGAAGGTACCCATTACGAAGCCAGCTGTAAAGAAATGTTCAAAGGCAATGCCTATTACATGTTTATCATGGAGAAATTCACTGATATTCGTTTAGTTGGTACACCTCCTCAAAACGTTGGTAAATTCGGTGGTGAAACAGACAACTGGATGTGGCCAAGACACACAGGTGACTTCAGCATGTTCAGAGTATATGTAGGTGCAGACAACAAACCAGCAGAATACAAAGCTGAAAATGTACCTTACAAACCAGAACATTACTTACCAGTATCTGTTAAAGGCGTTAAAGAAGGTGATTTTGCTATGATCATTGGCTTCCCAGGCAGAACCAACCGTTATGAGTTTTCTCATGGTGTAGCCTTAGCAACCGATGTAGTGAATCCAAACATTGTAAACCTAAGAGATTTGCGTTTAAAAGCTTGGAAAGAACAAATGGTTCAAGACGATGCTACTAGATTGTTATTGTCAAGCACCTATGCTTCAATCGCTAATTACTGGAAATTCTTTGATGGTGAAGCTCAACAATTAAAACACAACAAGGTATACGAAAAGAAATCAGCTGAAGAAAAAGCTTTCGCTGCATGGGCTGAAAACAAAGAAGAATACAAAACTTTATTATACGACATCGATCAAGCCTACACAGTATACAAACCATATGCTTTACAAAGTACCTATTTAAGAGAGTGCATAATGGCTCCAACCATCATGCAATTGGCTTCATTTGGTATTGGTTTAGACATATTGTATGCTAAAAAAGCTGTTGTGCTTGCTGATGCTAATAAAAGCAAAGAAGAAAAAGCAAAAGCCGCTACAGAAATTGACAGCACCATTGCTAAAACTTGCAGAGATTACTTAAGAGCTTTGGCTGAAGTAGATTACACTGAACGCATTCAAACTGCTGACAAAAAAATCTTTGCTGGCATGTTGATGATGTATTACAAAAACATCCCATCTAATCAATGGCCTGCAGCTTTCACTAAAATAGCTGCTGGCATCAAAAATGGCAATGCAGAAGCTGTATTTGCAAAATACACTGAAATGATTTTTGCTAAGAGTATGTTTGTCTCTAAAGATAAAGTAGCTGAATTTTTAAAGAACCCTGTTGCTAAGAAATTATACAGCGACCCAGCTTTTAGCTACTTAAAATCTCACAGAGACAATTACAATACAAACTTCAAATCAAAAGTAGATGAGTTTCAAATGCAAGCTTTAGCCTTGGGCAGAAAGTACATTAAAGGATTAATGGAAATGCAACCAAACAGAGTGTTCTACCCAGACGCTAACTCTACACAAAGATTAACCTATGGCAGCGTTAAATCATACGATCCTAAAGATGCCATCCATTATGACTTTGTAACCACTTTAGAAGGTGTTATGGAAAAATATGTGCCTGGCGATTACGAATTTGATTTACCAAGTAAAATGCTTGACTTGTACAAAGCTAAAGACTACGGCAGATACGCCATGAGCAACGGCAAATTACCTGTAGCTTTCTTAACAGACAATGACATTACAGGCGGTAACAGCGGTAGCCCAGTTATGGATGGCAGCGGTAATATTATTGGTTTAGCTTTTGATGGCAACTGGGAAGCTATGAGTGGCAACATTCACTTTGACCAAAAATTAAAACGCACCATCAACGTAGACATCCGTTATGTGTTGTGGTTAATCGAAAAATTAGGCGGTGCTAAACACATCGTTGATGAAATGACCTTAGTAGAATAAGCCTACATCAATCACTTTAAAAAAGCCCAATTTATATTGGGCTTTTTTTATTGCCTATTAGTCAATGCAATTGATTAATTTCGTAGAGGCTATGGAAGAGATTTTGAAAATTGGGTCATGGATGTTGTTGGCAAGTGTGAAATATTTTTTTGCCGTGCCAGTCATACTCACACAATCTACCTGGCCTTGGTATATTGACGCGCTCATTGCCTCATCAGGCGCCGCTATTGGCGTATTCGCGTTTACTTATTTAGGCGCTTATATTGCCCCATTTTTCAGTCGAATACCATTGTTCAAAATGACCTTTAGCAAACTCAAACGCATCATTCATATTAAAAACAAATATGGCTTAATAGGCATTGCTATTTTAAGTCCTATTTTGCTCAGTATCCCCTTAGGTTGTATAGTGAGTGCCAGTTTTGAGACAGATAAACGCAAAATCATTACCTACCAATTGGCCTCTGTAATTTTGTGGAGTTTAATTATCTTTGGCGCAAAAGGTTTATTCAAAATAGAACCTGATCAAATCCTACCCTTCAATGGCTAAATTGATATTAGTTCCAACACCAATTGGCAATTTAAAAGACATCACCTTGCGTTCATTGGAAGCCTTAAAAGCTTGCGATGTTATATTGGCTGAAGACACCAGAAATACTGGCCAATTACTCAAATTGCTTGAGATACAAAAACCCTTACAAAGTTACCACGCCCATAATGAGCATGATAAGATCAAAGACGTGATCAATCAAATTCAAAAAGGCGTTAACATGTGTTTGGTAACAGATGCGGGCACGCCTGCTATCAGTGATCCTGGTTTTTTAATTGTTAGAGCTTGTTTGCAAAACCAAATTGAGATTGAATGTTTACCAGGTGCAACCGCCTTTGTTCCTGCTTTGGTAAAAAGTGGACTGCCTTCTGACCGTTTTGTATTTGAAGGTTTTATTCCTGTTAAGAAAGGTAGAAAGACGAGATTTGAAGCCCTGCAAACCGAAACCAGAACCATGGTCTTTTACGAATCTCCTTATAAATTAATTGGCACTTTAGAAGACTGCATAGCTTATTTTGGAGCCGATAGATTAGCCTCAGTTAGCAGAGAATTAACAAAGCTATACGAAGAAACCACCAATGGTAGTTTAGCAGAAATTTTAGCGCATTTTAAAAACAAAGCCCCTAAGGGTGAATTTGTAATTGTTATTAAAGGACATGAATAAGTCTATACATCCTATTGTTTTAGCCATTAGTTCTGGAATATTAATGACCTTGGCTTGGCCTCCACTTCCAACTGCCTTCATTTTACCCTTTGCGCTGATCCCTTTGTTATTGGCCATTTTAAACACTCAAGCCAAACGCGTGCATTTAGCCCGCTGGTGGTATGCGGTGATTGGCCTATTTATTTTTAACCTTGGTACTACTTGGTGGGTGTGGAATGCTAGTCCGGGTGGTTGTATTGCCATGTTAATTGTCAATACCTTACTCATGAGCCTCCCTTTTTTAGCCTTGAGTTATGGCTATCAAAAATGGCCTCAATTTAAATTATGGACCTTAATACCCTTATACCTTTGTTTTGAGTTTTGGCATTTTAATTGGGGCGGTTCATGGCCTTGGTTAACCTTAGGCAAAGGCTTAGCTGTTTTTCATCATGCCATTCAGTTCTATGAATACACTGGCGAAATGGGAGGCTCTGCTGTTGTATTGATCATCAACATTTGGTGTGCCCACTTAATCCACGTAAAAGCGTATAAACGATTGTGGCAACCATTGAGTTTTGCCCTTGTCGTAATTGCATTGTCTTATGGCATCTTATTAAGTAACATCAGCATACACAAAGGCAGAGGTTTACAATGCGTGGTAACCCAACCTAACATTAATCCTTACACCGAAAAATTTTATGGTTGTGAATCATACATACAAGCCGATGAACAATTGCGTCTGGCGATTGAACCTGCTAAACAACTAATAGATTCTAATACGGCTATTGTATTGTTACCAGAAACTGCTTTAGTAGGAGTCAATGAAGAATCACAATTACAGTACAATTCCTATTTGGCCACATTGAGACCTTTGGCCATGCAATACAACGCCACAGTAATAGTTGGTGCGGAAACTTACAAATCCTACAAAAGCACTACAGCCCCTACCAAAACAGCAAGACCAGATGGCCCTGGCTATTGGTATGACAGTTATAATACGGCCATGGCATTAACAAAAGACACAGGCATAGAATTGTACCACAAGTCAAAATTAGTGGTGGGCGTTGAGACCATGCCCTTTGATTTTTTAAACCAATTGAGTTTAGATTTAGGCGGCATGACTGGCAGTTTAGGCATTAGTGATCAGGCATACAATTTACATACAGCCAATAAATTACCAGTTGCAACTTTGGTTTGTTATGAATCTATTTATGGCGATTACTGCAATGACTTTATCAATAAAGGCGCTCAATTGATTGCTGTGATTACTAACGATGCATGGTGGGGCAATACCCCAGGCTATCAACAACATTTATTGTATGCTAAAATCAGAAGCATTGAAACCCGCAAACCATTGATCAGAAGTGCCAACACTGGCATTTCAGCTGTCATTGACAAAAATGGTAACATTCAACAGCGCACGCAATTCAATGAAAGAACAGCCTTCAAATGCACGGTTTGGCCTAATAATAAAATAACGTTTTACACCCGCTACGGCAATTTGCTAGGCCTTATAAGTGTGGCCATTTCCATAGCATTGTTTGTAGGTTTATTGATAAAAAAGAAAGCCTCAGAATTGTAATTCAATCTGCGTTTGCAACAAATCTTCAAAGGTCTCGCGACGTCTGATCAAATGGGCTTTGCCATCTAGAATAAATACTTCTGCAGGTCTGAATCTTGAATTGTAGTTGCTGGCCATACTAAATCCGTAGGCACCAGCATTATGAAAAGCCAACACATCGCCTTCTTTTACCTCGTTGAGTTTTCTGTCCCAACCAAAGGTGTCTGTTTCACAGATGTAACCTACAACTGCATATATGCGTTCTATCCCATCTGGATTGCTCACATTAGTAATGTTGTGATACGCATCGTACAACATAGGCCTGATCAAATGATTGAGACCACTATCAACCCCTGCAAACATGGTACTGGTTGTTTGTTTCACCACATTGGTTTTAACTAAAAAATAGCCTGATTCACTCACCAAAAATTTACCTGGTTCAAACCACAACTCTAAAGAACGGCCATACTGCTCACAAAACTCTTTAAAGCGTTTGGCAATTTTATCCCCGATGTCTTCAATATCAGTCGTAACATCTGCAGATTTATAAGCCACTTTAAATCCTGAACCGAAATCCATGTATTTGAGGTCTTTAAAATCTTGAGCAGCATCGAACAATAATTCAGCGCCACGGATAAATACTTCTGCATCTAAAATATCACTTCCGGTATGCATGTGCAAACCTTCAACTTGAATGCCGTACAAATTCACCACTCGCAACACATGCCTTAATTGGTAATATGAAATGCCAAATTTTGAATCAATATGACCAGTATAAATTTTAGCATTGCCTCCCGCCATAATGTGCGGATTCACTCTAATGCAAACTGGTACTTTTGCACCATATTTGGCGCCAAATTGTTCTAAAATAGAGATGTTATCGATGTTGATTCTAACGCCTTTGGCGATGGCTTGATCAATTTCATCCATTCCAACCCCGTTAGGTGTATACAAAATTTCATTGGCAGGAAACCCTGCATGAAGGCCCAAATCCACTTCTTGAATGGATACTGCATCTAGACCCGCTCCAAGTTGTTTCATATACTTAAGCACATTCACATTGCTCAAAGCTTTACAAGCATAATGCAAATGCAACTTAACTCCAGGAAAAGCATTTGATAAACGTTTATACTGACGCTTCATAGTTTCTGCGCTATAAACATATACAGGGGTACCAAAGTCTTGTGCGATTTGCAGCACATCTACCCCATCTATTTGGTATTTACCATTTACTAATTGCATCATTGTGCGAAAGTAATTTTTTTTTAAGGCTTAAAAAAATCGAAATTGCAAGAAAACATGGGAAGAGTATTGGCTATAGATTATGGATTAAAGCGCATTGGCATTGCAGTGACAGATCCTTTAAAAATCATTGCTCAACCCTTAACCACAGTCAATGCGGCAGACATCTACCCCTTTTTAGACCAGTATTTTAAAACTGAAAATGTAGAGTGTATAGTGTTGGGCAAGCCCTTACACCTTGATGGCAAAGACACAGATGCCACGCCATTGGTCAACGCTTTTTTATTGGAATTAGAAAAACGTTACCCAAGCATTCCTGTAGTGTTAATCGATGAAAGACTCACCAGCAGAATGGCCAAACAAAGTTTAATTGATGCTGGTTACAAGAAACAACAAAGACAAAATAAAAAACTTGTAGATACAGTGGCTGCGGCATTAATTTTGCAAACCTATTTAGAGCGTTTATGATTTTACCTATATATGCATACGGTTGCCCGGTGCTTCGCAAGGTTGGCAGCGACATTCAAGCTGACTATCCCAATTTAAAAGAGTTGATAGAAAACATGTACGAAACCATGTATGACAGCAACGGCATTGGATTAGCGGCTCCTCAAATAGGCCTTCCAATTAGATTATTCATTGTTGATGGCTCGCCTATTGAAGACATCGAACCACAAGGTTTTAAACAAACTTTTATCAATCCTGTGATTATAGAAGAATGGGGTGAAGCCTGGAAATACGAAGAAGGTTGTTTGAGCATTCCTACAGTTCATGAAAATGTGCTTAGAAAACCAGAGCTTAAAATCAGATACTACGACGAGCAGTTTCAATTACATGAAAAATCTTTTAAAGGCATGGCGGCTAGAATCATTCAACATGAATACGACCACATTGAAGGTAAATTATTCATTGACCATATTTCACCATTAAAACGCAATTTGTTAAAGGGCAAATTAAACAACATCAGTCTTGGTAGAGTTGAACACCACTACAAAATGCGATTCCCTAAAAAATAATGATGGCTACAGAAAACCGTAAAGAGATTTGGAAAGCCATTTTAGAGCGTGTACGGACGCAATTTGGCAAACAACCAGACATGAATGCCATCTTGTTCATTATTGGCATGAGAGAGTATGGCTTATTACACGAAAAGCCATTTAAAAAGGACGACAAAGTGAGTTTAATGCACATTGCAACCTGCAAAATATTAAGTTACTCTGGGCATTATGAGTTAGAGGGGATTGATGAAGAAGGTTGGCCTCAATGGCAATTGGTAACCCCATTGCCACATATGACGCTTTTAGAACAAGAAACGTATATTCGCGAACACATCATTGATTATTTTATAAACGAACACATTTTATGAAACATTTATTAAGCCGCGTAGGACTAGTATCCTGCCTGATTTTATTCACCACTGCTAACTGCAACAACACGACTCCAGAAACTAACAACGAGGCCATTGTTCAAGAAACGATTGTGTCTGAAACTGCACCAGTTGCCCCAGCACCTGTTGACTCAACTACCAAAAAAACTCAAGACACCTTATTGATTAAAACCTCAATGGGCGACATTACTGTTGTGTTGTACAATGAAACCAAATTACACCACGACAACTTCATGAAATTGGTGAGCACCAAATACTATGACGGTATTTTATTTCACAGAGTGATCAAAGGATTCATGATTCAAACTGGCGACCCTAACAGCAAAGACAATGATCCATACAACGATGGCATGGGCGGACCAGGGTATACAGTGCCAGCTGAAATCAATTCTATGTTTAACCACAAAAGAGGTGCACTAGCTGCTGCCAGAACCGAAAACCCAGAAAAGGCTTCAAGCGGTTCTCAATTTTACATTTGTCATGTGCCTACTCCATTCTTAGATGGCCAATACACAGTGTTTGGTGAAACCATCAAAGGTTTTGAAGTGATAGACAAAATTGCCACTACCCCAACTGGCATGAACGACCGTCCTAACACACCAATCAAAATCATTACAGTGGTGCATGTGAACGCGCCAAAAACCACTGGCAAATAAATTTCAAATTCTATACAACTAAAAAGGCTGGTGAACAACACCGGCCTTTTTTTATGAGCAGTCATTGCTGCTATTCTTTTTCCATTAACTGAACAGCTTTATAAGCCGGATACAGTCCTGTTAGTACCCCTAAACCGAGCGCAGTTGAAGCAATGAGCAAGATGTCTTCGAACATCAATTTTACAGGATAGTTTTCAACGATGGCCCCTTGCATTTTTATCAGACCAAAATGGTCTTGAGCCAAAACCAAAGCAATACCCAAACACAAACCGATTGTGGTACCAATGGCAGCCAACAAAAAGCCATTGTTAAAAAAAACCGAACGAATTAATTGTGGTCTAGCGCCAATATATGAAAGGGTTTTAATGTCTTGTTTTTTTTCCATTACCAACATGGTTAAACTCCCCAAGGCATTGAAGGCCGCTATTAACAACACAAAGGTTAAGATAGCATAACTTGCCCACTTCTCCGATCTAAACATTTTGTACAATGAGGCTTGTTGTTCCATGCGATTTTGCACTTTAAAGCTTGAGCCCAGAGTTGATTGCAATTTGTCTTGCAAAAGTGTGATGTCTGTGCCAGGTTTTACATGCACCTCTATTGCAGACGCTTGGGCTGGTCTATCAAATAAGGTTTGAGCAAAGTCCAATGGCACAAATACATATTTGTTGCTCATGCTTTCATCGAGGGTTAAAACACCAGAAGGTACAATCGTCATGGTATTGACTGCATCCATATCTGACACAGAAAACTGCCCTCTTCGAG
>JAURIG010000065.1:1873-9663 GCA_030832905.1 Bacteroidota bacterium | reverse complement strand
ATATCATGTGGGGGTTTTGAAAAACGATCAAACCACCCAGGCACTCTACCACTGGTTATGCCACTTAAATCACCTGCATAGGTTTTTCCCTCATCATTAAAGTACAAGCTGGTGCTTCCACTCATCATTAAATAATCTTTTGTAAGATAGTCCTTTGGGATGTCGGTTTTAGCGATTGATATGATTTGTCTGATACTGGTTTTGGTAATAGACTTAATCATATCTTGAGACACAGGAATATATTTGCTACTACCTTCAGAAGTACCCGAGCTCAACGCAAAGTACTCAATTTTTCCGGGCCAAGTAATATCCTCAGAACCATTGTAAGCCCTTTGCCACCAATCGTGCATTTTGGAGTATTCCATTAAAGGCACTTGATTTCTGAATGCTTTGTATACTGAATTGGCTTTTAAAATTTCGGCGAATCCGTAGGTTTTACCAAATTCAGTATCCTTAGCTTTACTAAGTAATTTTTTAAGGGTTCTTAGTTGTTGTTGATAGGCTTTGTCTTTGCCAACTGCAAAAGGAGCCGCTAAGCGTTTTCCAGCATTTACTATGGGTCTTAATATGTTCTTAGTGTAATTGCTGGTCATTACAATTTACTTAATATCAAAATCAACAAAAACCTCTTCAGAAGTAGGATGGGCCTGACAAGTTAAAATATAACCTTTTTTAACCTCATCATCTTCCAAAGAAAAGTTCATGTCCATGCTGGCACTGCCTTGAGTTACTTTGGCTCTGCAAGTGCAACATACGCCACCTTTGCAAGCAAACGGCAAGTCGGCACCTTTCTTTAAGGCAGCATCTAATATGGTTTCACCATTGTAAGGCAAATCAATTTGGTAGGTAAGGCCATCCACCTTTACACTCACTTTGGCGCTTGGTCCTTGATTGTCAGATTGGGCTTGTACTTGTGATTGACTGGTATTCGCTTCTTGGGTGGTGCTAGGAGAAGTAAACAATTCAAAATGGATTTGTTTGCTACTCAAACCTTTGTCAGATAAGTAGGCTTTTAAGTCCATTATCATTGATTCAGGGCCACATAAAAAAGCTTCATCAATAGTTTGAATTTGAATTAAATTTTGTTCTGTTAACATTTGGGCTTTAGCGGCATCTATTCTGCCATTCAAAATGGCCACATCAACAGCTTCTTGACTTAATACATATAGCACATTAAAGCGGTCTACAAACTGGTTTTTAAGTGCTTCTAAATCTTCTAAAAACAATATAGAACCGGTGTTGCGATTGCCATAAATCAGAGTGAATTGACTCTTAGGTTCTTTGATTAAAGTGGTTTTGATGATACTCATCAACGGCGTAATACCGCTGCCCGCTGCAATGCCAAGGTATTGTTTTTGATTGTCAGCATTCAAATCAGTATAAAAATGACCTGTAGGCGTCATCACTTCTAGCTGATCGCCGGCTTTTAAAACGGTATTAGCATAGGTAGAGAACACACCGTTGGTAATTTGTTTGATGCCTACTTTTAATTCACCGTCCAATGGACTGCTACAAATGGAGTAGCTTCTTCTCACTTCTTGACCATTGATGGTATGTTTAATGGCAATGCTTTGCCCTTGTGTGAATTGATAATCCGCTTGAAGGGTTGCAGGCACATCAAATGTCACTGAAACAGCTTCAGGCGTTTCACGTTTTACATGTTTAACACTTAATGTATGGAATTTAGGAGTAGACATATGGTTCAATCAAAAAACAAAGATAGTAAAATTTAAGGTTTCGACCCGGTAAAAACCCGTTAGACTTCCACTTTTTTCTAACAGTTATTATTAAATATGATCTATGTCTAACTGGTATACATTGTCAAGGTGTTGGTTGTTGCTAATATTGAGTTGCAGGTCTTTTAAAACGCCGTTCGCAACATCGTAAACAATTCCATGCAAATGCAATTCACGGTTTGCTCCCCAAGCATTTTGAACAATAGAGGTTTTCGACAAATCAAAAACTTGTTCCTGAACATTGATTTCTATCATGCGCCTGCTTTTTAATTCAGGGTCTTGAATGGCGTCTATTTCTGATTTGTGTAAGCGGTATACATCTTTTATATGTCTTAACCAATTGTCAATAATGCCAACTTGTTTGTTATCTAAGGCCGCCAATACACCTCCGCAACCGTAATGGCCGCATACAATAACATGGCTAACTTCTAGTATGTTTACTGCATAGTCCAATACACTGAGCATATTCATGTCTGTGTGAACCACCATGTTGGCAATGTTTCTGTGTACAAAGATTTCGCCTGGTTCAGTGCCTGTTATTTCATTGGCTGGAACCCTTGAGTCTGAGCAACCTATCCAAAGAATAGGCGGTTTTTGACCATAGGTTAATTTTTTAAAGAAGTCTGGGTCTTGTTCGTTTTTACTGGCTACCCAGCGTTTGTTGTTTTCGAATATTTTTTGATAAATGTTGTTCATGTTATATGTGTTTAATAGGTTAAATAGGGTTTCTAATGGGTGTGCTTATGACCCATCATTTAAAAATTAAACCAATACAATAGGAGGAGGGGTTTCCGGCAACTCTGTTCGACTGTTTATACAACATGCCGCTATATAGCTAGTCGTTTTGTAATGCATAAAAAACGCGCTGCAAGAGCTGCTTAATTGTATTTCATCAGCTTGATCCATATCTTCTGAGTCGTTTTCTAAACAATCATTTTCTGAATCTGCTTGTTCAGTTTGGATCACATTATTATAAGATTGGCTTGAAACCATTTGTAAACAACCCAAGCCAATGTGTAACATTAAGTAGGAAAGGGCTATGACAGAAGTCCATTTCATGGCATTTGACTGATAATGCTTATTAAGTCATTGGCCTGACAAGTCATTTGTTCGCCAGTAATTAAGTTCTTAACGCTTAAGGTTTTGGTATTGATTTCGTTTGACCCAATTAGTACGGCAGCTTTAATGCCTTTTGCATTTGCATAGTCCAATTGCTTTTTCAGTTTGCTGCTTTGAGGGTAAACTTCGGTTTTAATTTGTTGTTGCCTTAATTCATTAGCAAGTTCAATACACCAAGGCAATGCGTTGTCTTCCATCGGACAAAAAAGTACATCAGTGAAGGCAGGGGTTTTGCCAGAGAATAATTGTAATGCTTCCATGGCATCATACAATCTATCAATTCCGAATGAGATGCCTATTCCAGATATTGCTTCTTTAAGCCCGAAAACAGAAGTTAATTCATCATATCTGCCACCACCACTAACACTGCCAATCGCGACATCGTTTATAATGACTTCAAAAATACAGCCGGTGTAATAGTCTAAGCCTCTTGCAAGGCTGCCATCCAAAATCACTCTGTCTGAAGTATTGTTGCAGAAACTTAAAATTTGCTGTAAATCGCTTAATCCTTTGGTGGCTTTTGTTTGACTGCTTAAAAGTTCATTTAAAGTCTCTAAGGTAGATAAATTGAATGGACGTTTAATTAGGAATTGAGCTAGGATATTACATTGACTATTGTCTAAACCTAGAGATTGTAATTCTTTCTCTACGCCTTCCCAAGCGATTTTATCCATTTTGTCAATGGCTACAGTAATGGATTTAAAATGATCAACTGCATTGGCTTTCTCGCATGCTGCCTCTAATAATGCCCTGTGATTGATTCTGATTTGGTAGTTTTCAATGCCTAAGGCAGTAAATACCATTTGATAAATCTGAATAAAATCGGATTCACATAACATAGAGTCTGTTCCCAGTACATCCGCATCGCACTGCCAAAACTCTCTATAGCGGCCTTTTTGCGGTCTGTCTGCTCGCCATACAGGTTGAATTTGATACCGTTTGAATGGCAGTTGTACAGTATGTCTATTCATGGCCACGAATCTGGCCAATGGAACGGTTAAATCATAGCGCAATCCCTTTTCGGCAATCTTTGGAGTTAAGGATTTAGCATCGATATTAAGCACATCAATGTCTTTTAAGTAATCACCATTGTTGAGGATTTTGAAAATTAATTGGTCGCCCTCATTGCCGTATTTTCCAGTAAGTGTACTAAGGTTTTCCATGGCAGGTGTTTCTAAAGCCATGAATCCGAAAGATTGGTAAATGCGTTCTATGTGTCCGAGAATGAACTTCCTTTTCGCCATGACTTCAGGGGAGAAGTCTCGAGTGCCTTGAGGAATACTTGCTTTGCTCATTCAAAGTATCTGATAAAAGAAAAAAGCAAGTTCACATCGCACCGCTCAACCTGCTGCCCTTGCTGTGTTTCCACCCTGGGGGAGTTCACAAGGAGCTGGTCGTGCAAACTTGCAGTGCAAATTTAAGTCTTTCTGACTAAGTACACAACAGAGCATCAGGTTTTTAAAGTTTTTTTAATTTTTTTTTGGAAATTGTTTTTATTTTATTATCTTGCAAATAATTAATTCAATCGATACCGCCTATAGACAATAGCCATACTTAAATTAACCGCCTATAAGAATAAGTTCTACCAAAGGTAAGTTTCCTTTACTTAATCAGGTTTTAGTATGAAAAGGTATCAAAAAAACGACGAAGAATTGTTAGCGCTCTACATGTCTGGCAACAATGCATGCATGGATATGTTGATTAGCCGCTACAAAGCCAAAGTGTTCAGTGCTATTTATGTAGTAGTGAACGATCGCTACATTGCTGAAGACATCTTTCAAGAGACTTTCTTGAGAGTGATTCACACTTTGCAAAAAGGCAAGTACGAAGAGAATGGCAAATTTTTGCCATGGGTTATTCGAATTGCCCGCAACCTGTCTATGGATCACTTCAGACGTACCAAACGCATGCCTATGATCACTTCTAGTGAAGACGATGATGTATTTGCGAATATGTTATTGGATGCTTCAAATTCTGAAGAATCTGTTATAAAAGATCAGAGCAAATATGGTTTGAGAGATTTGATTAAGCAATTACCGGCTGAACAAAAAGAAGTGTTAATCCTTCGTCATTATGGTGACTTAAGCTTTAAAGAAATTGCAGATGTATGCAATTGCAGCATCAACACTGCATTAGGTCGTATGCGCTATGCTTTAATCAATCTAAAAAAGATGATTGAAGACAAAGCGGTATATCTTCAGAACTAATTGGCTGTTGTTATAATTATAAATCTGTCTGGACGCGTCTAGGCAGATTTTTTTTTGAATATACAATAAATGTATAAGCTTATCGTTTATAGTGTAACTCATTTACAAAGCTTATGGCAAAAAAGTTTACTCAAAACGATGTTCTTTTATACTTATACAATGAATTGGAAGCTGAGCTCATCAAGCCACTTGAAGAGGCTATGACGCAAGATGCTGAGTTGTTACAGTTTTATTATCAAAGCCTTGAAACCATGAAAGCCCTTGATGAGCTTGTGGTTGAGCCAAATGCGACCATAGTGTCGATTTTGAATGAAGAGGCTGCCAATCACAATTCTTTGGAGATTCACTAAAAATCTAATCCAATAGATACTGTTGACTGGGGCTTTAACAAGGCCCTTTCTGAATAGCCCCATCCCTGATCAAATTTGATGTAATGGCCTAATACTTTAGCTCTTAGGCCAAATCCTATAGCGTAAAGAAATGGATCTCTTTGGGTACTTACCGTTAAAGTATAAAGAGGTGCTTGAACGATTTTGGTATTAAAAGGATTGCTTAAACTATATGGCGAATTGCCCTGCCAAGCAGTGCCAATATCAGCAAAACCAATCAACATAACGCTTCTGAAAAATTCACTAGCAATTGGTTTTTGGTTAAAATAGGCAAATAGTGGCCAACGCAGTTCCATGTTGAGTAATAGGTATTTGTTGCCAGCTCTTGAATTGCGAATAAACCCACGGGCAGGCGTTACTATGCTTTGGAAGGCATATGGCGCGGTGTTTAATAAGGGTAAATTATAATTAAAATTATTGGAGTCAATATTGATTAAGGCATTTTCTACTCCACCTAAATAATAGGCAGTTTGCTGTTGACCAATAGACCATGCTCCACTCAAACGGCTAGCAAAATAGAGTTGTCTGTGGATTTGATGGTACCAACGCGCATCAATGAGTTGATTCAACATGCTTTTTTGATTTTGCGTTTGGGTATAAATATCAGCTTGGTATTTTATTCTTAATCCTTCAAACAGATTTAGACCATTGCTTTTAATGTTGTCAAACACGTACTCAATGCCTTGTCCTATGAATACTTTATTTTGAATTTTAGTTTGCAATTGAATAGAATCTCCTGCCATAACACCCAATCTATCGTTTCTAACGAAGGCATTAAAACCCAAACGGCTTCTTTCGTTAAAAGGGTAAGCAATACTACCTTTGATTTGAACATTCAACATTTTTTGAGACTCTGAATATTGTTCAAAAATGCGACTTCTTCTGAATCCATAGAGGTCTTTATCCCAACGACCGCTGCGATTGCTGTAATGGATGTAATAATCAGAAGCTTTAATTCTGAGTGGGATGCGGATGCCAGCAACTACAGTGTTGTTCTTTTGTATGTCACTAATTGATGTTTGTAAGTGAGGTGAAATCAAAGGGTAATTAAATACTTTTTCTGTAATACCTGATGGAAACAATGGACTACCGATTATGCTTTTATCAAGTTGTTGTAGGAAATAATCAACGCCAAATTGTGGTTTTGCAATGCCAAATAAGGGCTCTGATATTGTTTGTTTTTGTTGCTTGTTGATCAAGCCAGACTCTTTGTTTGGAAATCCACTGATATATATGCGTTCCAATGGTTTGCTAATACTATCTTTAGGTATTTGACTGAGTCCAATTTCAATGCTGTCTTTGAAAAAACTACTGTCTAATTCACGAATGCACCAATTTCGATAGGCTGTGATAGGTGCATCTTTCACTACATCCGTTTGCCATTGTTGGGCCATTTCACCAATATAAATGCGGTAGCGATTGTCGTAAAAGACCAAGTCAGCCACTTGATTGCCACTCTCAGAGACGTCATTGCTCATGATGCATCGTTTATAATTGGTCATCATAAAGGACTGTTTGCTTATGGCATCAAAGGCATAGTTATTCATAATACCATTTTGATCGCTCAAATAACTGATTACGCCTGGTTTGATTTCATTAGGTTCTAATGCGTTGGCATAATTGTCTTGATGACCAATTAAATAATCTATTCGTTTGGTCGATAAATGGTATTGAAAAATGGCTAAGTAGGCGGAATTATGAGTGCTCAAACGGTATTGGTTGCTGTTAAACAAAATGCTTTGGTCATCAGCAGAGAAACGAGGGTTTAATTGATCGAAAGCGTCATTGCTTAATTGCTCAAGCTGATTGGATTTAAGGTGGTAGAGCATTAAATCTGATTGTCCATTTTGTATGACCGATAGGGCCAGTCTTTCCCCTGAATGATCATATGAAAAGCCTTTTACAAATGGAACGCCATTCAAGGGCTTCTGATCCAATAATTGACCATTCATATCGTAACTGTATAAGGTGGCTTCGTCATGTTCAAAGTACATAACACTTAAACGCTTGCTTTTGGGGTGAAACTGTATGAGTGGATATTGTAACTCAATATTTCTATTGAGTAATTGTTGGCCGCCTCTAGCAATAACTTTTACACTTTGCTTTGAAATATTGTATAAAATAATTTGATAGCGCCCAGATTGATTGGTGACAATAGCTATTGATTGGCCATCTTGACTTAATTTAAACTGGGTAAACCGTTTTTTAGATAAACTATTGGGGGCGTTTTCTTGTCCTTTTGGCAACTTAAAAGCTAATTCATCTTGTTTGTATTTCTCTTGATAAAACAATTGCCAATCACTTAATAATTGGTGAATATTCATGCCGGTGTAATACAT
>JAURIG010000065.1:0-1662 GCA_030832905.1 Bacteroidota bacterium | reverse complement strand
TAGGCCATTAAGCCTTTGTAATACCAATCTGGCAAGGTTAATAACGTAGCCGTTTGAATGCGTTCGCGAATGTTGCCGCCAAAAATGAACTCATTGATCATCACTTGAGCAACAGCTTTGCGAATTTGCAGTTTAAATAATTGGGTATTACCATCAAAATAAATGGCCGCTACATTTTCATTTAGGGTAGAATACCCTCCAGCAAAATATTGAGGATTGGTGATGTGAAAAGGACTTTGGCGGTAGGCATTGTAATGGTTAAACACCAAAATTTTTATGCCATTGCTTAAGTTGTAATTCAATCTGTTTTCAAATTCTGGAATCACAGACTGCACTTCATCCAAAGTGATTTTCGCTAAATGGTCACCTTGGAGCTGGTAAAGGATTTCAATTTGATCTTGTTTGAGGCTATAGGTTTGAGTTTTCTCTTGACAAGTATTTTGACCAAATTCATTGTACACACTTTGCGCAGAGGCATAGCATGTTAACAACAATGTGCTCAGGCCAAATACTATTTTTTTTATCATTTAATGCTTACGCCCATTTCAGATAATAAGTTATCTGCATGGTTCAAGTATTTCATAGTGAACAACACATAGCGAATATCAACTGCAATGCTTCTACTGTAATCAGGATTCCAACTATAGTCGTTGAGCGTAGCTGTATAGGCTCTATCGAAATTAACTCCAACCAAATTGCCTTCTGCATCCATTACAGGACTACCGCTGTTTCCGCCGGTAGTATCCATGTTGTACAACATGCAAATCAATAATTCGCCAGTTTCAGGATCTAATAAAATGGGGTCAATATTTTGTGTTAACAACAGCGATTTTACAGGAGCAGATAATCTGTAGTCAGTGTTGTCAGTAGCATTCTTTTCGAAAATTTCTTGACGATTGGTATATGGAAAAGGGTGTTTGTTCAGCCCTGTTTTGTAGGCGCTGATATAGCCATAGGTAAAGCGCAATGTACTATTAGCATCTGGTATAAATGCTTTTTGGGTGTATTTGATTTTAGCTTCTAATAAAGCGGGCATACAATTGCTAATTTGAGCATTAATGCTGTTGCTTCGGTCCTCGATTTGTTTTAGCAATGGCGCTAATTCATAAGCCAATGTCATGAGTGGATCTTTGGCATTATAAATAGCAACTGCTTGCTCTTGAACCATTTGGTTAAACTGAGGTTTGGTAATGATGCTGGCCTCATAGGCTTTTTTAACCCAAGCTAATGGATCTTTGATCTTGTACAAGTATTTGATGCCTTTTTGTTTTGGCAATGCTTGGGTGCGTTTTATTAATTCAGCTAATAATTTTTGCTGTAATTCAATGTCATCAGGGTTGCCTGATCCGTTGGTAATAATGGCCTTGCGCCAGGTTTTCCAAAAAGCACTATCTTTGGCATCGGGCGCTTTTTTGAGCGTTTTAACCTTCGCGATTTTAATGGCTTGAATCATGCTATTGGCCTCTCTGTTGAATAAATTAAACCATAAATCGATACTGGCATTGTTGAGTTTGATTTGGTATAAACTATCAATGGTATTGAACAGGGAAGTGTTCACTTGCTTTGAGGCCATATTGGCTTTCAAACTGTTCTGTTCTTCTTTTTTGATATCTAATAATCCAGTAGTACTTAGTCCGTATAGTTTGCCTTCAAAATTCTTTT
>JAURIG010000064.1 GCA_030832905.1 Bacteroidota bacterium | reverse complement strand
GCAACTACATTTTTATAGGCCACAGAATCAAATAACATGGTGCCTAAAGCGTGTAGAGTAAAGAACCAACCTCTGGTTTGGTCAACACCTTCAGCAATAAAATCTGCCGGAAAATTTTGAGCCCAAAGCGCTTTGTTTTCAAGGCCCCATTGCGCATAAGGCATGGCACCGCTATCAAACCAGACGTCAATTAAATCAGATTCTCTGCGCATAGCCTTACCTGAAGCAGACACCAAAATGATATCGTCTACAAATGGTTTATGCAAATCAAACTCAGGGCTATTAACATCTTGTTGCAACCCTAATGCAGCATTGGCTTTTGCAACTTCAACTTGCAATTCTTCAAAAGAACCGATGCACAATTCTTCACTAGTATCTTCTGTTCTCCAAATTGGCAATGGCGTACCCCAATAACGGCTTCTGCTTAAATTCCAATCGACTAAGTTTTCGAGCCAATTACCAAATCTGCCTTCACCAGTTGAGGCAGGGCGCCATTGTATGGTTTTATTCAATTCAACCATCCTATCTTTAACCGCTGTGGTCTTAATGAACCAACTCTCAAGCGGGTAATACAAAATGGGTTTATCAGTTCTCCAACAGTGCGGGTAACTGTGTTCGTATTTCTCTTTTTTGAAGAGCTTATGCTCTTGTTGTAGTTTTAAAACAATGCGCTCATCAACACTCAAATAACTTAATTTACTGGTGTCTTTAATGAAGCTTTTAAGTTGTTCTTTTTGCACTTCTAGTGCTGCTGCTTTTTCTGAATCTGTTAGATAGGCTTCCTTCACGTATTCATCGCCATAGAGAAACACATTATCAGTTATGCCAGCTAAAAACTTACCGCGCTTATCAACCATGGTGAGTGCCCCTATGCCATTTTGTTTAGCGACTCTAAAGTCATCTGCACCAAAACTCGGCGCTATGTGCACTATACCTGTACCATCTTCGGTGGTCACAAAATCACCCACAATAACTTTAAAGGCATCTCCTTCAATCTGGTTTTTAGCATTGGCTTCAAAACTCAATAATTGATGGTAAGACCAACCTACTAAATCGCTGCCTTTGAGCGAACCCAATACTTGATATGGAATCAATTTGTCGCCAGCTTTGTAATCATCAAAAGGGATTTCAGCGGCGGCAGCATTGAAGTGTTTACCGAGTAAGGCCTCCGCCAAAACCACTAAAACTACTTGATTGGAATACGCATTATAGGTTTTAACACAAACGTATTGAATGTTTTTACCAACTGCTAAAGCAGTATTGCTAGGCAAGGTCCATGGTGTGGTCGTCCAAGCCAAACAATACAAGGGTAAACTTGAGTCGCTGTCTTTCAATTGAAAGGCTTTAATGGCCTTATTTTTTGAATCAGCATCTAACTCAAATTGAGCCACCGCAGTGGTGTCTTTTACATTTTTATAAGTGCCTGGTTGATTCAACTCATGTGACGATAAACCTGTACCAGCTGCAGGGCTAAATGGTTGAATGGTAAACCCTTTGTACAAATAGCCTTTTTTATGAAGCTCTTTGAGCAAATACCAAAGTGTTTCAACATAGGATTTGTGATAAGTTACGTAAGGGTGATCTAAATCTACCCAATACCCCATTTGCATGGTAAGCTCATCCCACTTGTCTTTAAACTCCATAACATCTTTTTTGCATTCGATGTTATAGTCTTTTACACTTATAGTTTTGCCAATGTCTTCTTTGGTAATGCCGAGTCGTTTTTCAACTTGTAGCTCAATAGGTAAGCCGTGGGTATCCCATCCGCCTTTTCTGTCTACTCTATAGCCTTGTAGTGTTTTGTATCGACAAAAAATATCTTTAATGGCCCTTGACATGACGTGGTGAATACCTGGCATACCATTGGCACTAGGCGGTCCTTCATAAAACACAAAACGGTTGTCATTTGGTCTTTGCTCTATGCTTTTTTGAAACGTTTTATCGGTTTCCCAAAAGCGCTTCACTTCCTCTTCGAGCACTGGCCACTGAACATGTTTAAGGGTACGGTACATACTGCGTTGCTAAAACGTGCGAAGATAATGAATATTCATTGAAAACATTGCACTGCAAGCGAGTTATATTCGCTTGACTATGAGTGATTTAGAAAATTTAGTTGAAGGACTATCAGATCAATAGCCGTATTTGTCTTTCCAACGTTTCTTTAAAAACGCTCGCATTTCATGTTCTCTTGGATTATCGCCTGGCTGATAAAACTTAGCACCGGCAATGGTTTGAGGAAGAAATTCTAATTCAACAAAATTACCTGGATGCGCATGCGCATAAGCATAATCTTCGCCATAATTGAGTGTCTTCATGAGCTTGTTGGCTGGGTTGCGCAAATGCAAAGGAACCGGCAATGCACCCGTTTTTTTAACCAATGCCATTGCGTCTTCAAGTGCCATGTAGGAGGCATTGCTCTTAGGACTTGAGGCCAAATAAACCGCACATTGAGACAATAAAATTCTGCCTTCTGGCATGCCTATACTTTGAATGGCTGTTAAGGTATTGGTAGCTAAAACCAATGCGGTAGGATTCGCATTGCCTATATCTTCTGAGGCCAAAATCACCATTCTTCTTGCAATGAATTCTGGGTGCTCACCGCCTTCTATCATTCTGGCCAAATAATACAATGCGGCATTGGGGTCACTGCCCCTCATACTTTTGATGAAAGCTGAAATAACGTTGTAGTGTTCTTCACCTGCTTTATCGTATACAATTTGTTGATTTTGTAAAGCCTTTATCACCGCTGCATCGTCAATCAATACAGGGGCTTCTTTTTGCATGGCCAACATATCAATGATGTTCAATAAGCGACGGCCATCACCTCCGCAAAACTGAATCAATGCGGCATGTTCAACGAGTTTGACTTGTTTGTCTTTGAGCGCCTGATCAACCGCTATAGCATGCTCAGCCATTTGGATCAATTGATCATTGTCTAAGGCTTTTAACACATACACTTGACACCTAGATAACAAGGCATTGTTGACTTCAAAACCCGGGTTTTCAGTAGTGGCGCCAATGAGTAAAATATTGCCGGATTCTACAGCACCTAACAAAGCATCTTGTTGGCTTTTATTGAAGCGATGAATTTCATCTAAAAACAATAAAATTCGACCTTGTTCTTTAGCTTCTTGTATGATTTTTCTAACATCAGCAACCCCTGCACTTATAGCACTTAATTGCACAAAAGGCAACTGCAAAGACTCTCCGATTATTTTAGCTAGAGTGGTTTTGCCTACACCCGGTGGACCCCAAAATAACATACTGGGTATTTGCCCAGATGTAATATATTTTCTCAAGGGCGCATCTGGACCGGTTAAATGTTCTTGGCCAAAAAATTCACTTAAATTTTTAGGGCGAACACGTTCAGCTAAAGGCACCATTTGCATGAAGCAAAGGTAAAAAACTCAGGTGAATAATTGCTTATCTTAGCAATAAAAAACTGGTGTTAGAATAATGCCAACGGCCTTTAAAATCTCGCACTTTAAAGACTACGCCATACATGCCTTCCATCACTGGCTCATTCATGTATTTGCCATCCCATGGCTGACTTGAATCTGTTTGGTATACAATTTCACCCCAGCGGTTAAATATGGTCATTGCATATTGTTTGTAACCTATGCCACCCGGTGCATACACATCATTGGTGCCATCGTCATTAGGCGAAAATGCAGTTGGTGCATTAAAGACAAATAAATACCTAATCACAATTGGTTTGCTTACTGTATCTCTGCAGCCATATCGGTTAGCAACAAACTGTTGTATAATGAAGGTGCCGCTATCAGGATAACTGTTGATCAAATTGCGCATATTAGAGCTATGACCATCGCCTAAATTATAGCGAACTGTATCTGCCCCTGTACTTTGGTCAATGATCTGAATTTCTGGGTTAACAACAGTGCCCCCTTGACTCGGATCGGTAATGAAATCAGCATTAGGAACAGGATAAACATGCAGCATTTTTACTGTGTCGTACTCACAATTATAACTGCTCAAAACTTTTAATCTGACTTTGAAAGAATCAGGGCGTTGATAGGTGTGCCAAGGATCTTTGATTTTAGCTGAATCCCCATCTCCGAAATACCAAGTATATTTAGCTATTGTAGCGTTAGGTATAAGTGTTTGATCAAACAATAAGGTAGGATCGCCGTAACAAACATTATTGAATTTAAAATCAACTAGCACTGGCGGATAACTTTGTATGGTCTTGCTAACCGAATCTTTACAGTTAAAATTGCTGCTGGCGATTAGTTTTACAGTGTAAAAACCTGAACCTGGAAAAGTATGAAATGGATGCGCAAGCGTTGAAGTGGTGTTGTCGCCAAATTGCCATAATTGCCCCAAAATATTGCCTTTGCTAATACTGATGGCAGATCTGAATTTAAATTGATTGTCTACACACTGGTTAGAATCAATTAAACTGATTTTTGGCAAAGGATAAATTTCAACCGGCATACTGGTATCATACACACAAGCAAAAGCCGAAGTAACGATTTGTCTAATGCTATAGTTACCAGCTAAAGGGTAATGATAGCTCGGATGCTGTTGTTTAATGGAATCTGTTATACTAAACTGATACAACCATTTTTGAATAGTGTTACCATTGCTTTGAGTTAAGTCAGTAATTCTAACACTGTCAGACACACAAACATTGCTCAATTTAAAATTAGGTTTAAGCTTAGGATACACCACAGTGATTTTGTCTATGGTATCATAACAGGCATGGTTGGATTGAACCACCAAACTGACTTTAAACGTATCGCCAAGCAAAAATTTATGCGTGAAATTAGGGGTACTGAATTGACTACCATCGCTTAGTGTATAATGCCAAGTACTCAAAGTGCCCTTATTAATCCATGATAAATCCTGGCAAAAACTGCTTTGTTTTTCACAGACATTGGGCATGGTAAAATTCGCATTGGGCAAGGTATATACTTCAGTGGTTTGTATGATTGAATCAGAACAGCCAAAAGCTGTTGCCACCTTTAATTGTATATTGTAAACAGTATCTTGATTGAACAAATAATGCTTGTTCCAAGTGTAACTGGTATCTGATTTGACTTGCCAACGCGAATACACAATACTATCTGCTGTAACTGATGAGGTATTATTAGTGAAAATGCTATCGCCTAAACAGACCGCATTAACGCTAAACTGAGCTTTAGGTTTGGCATACACTTGAACTGATTTTTGAATGGTATCAAAACAATTATGATCTGACTTGACTATCAATTGTAAGGTATGGGTATCAGCAGTCGTATAGCGATGTTTAAAATCCTTACTATTGCTATTGAAGCCATCTGAAGATTGCCATTGGTATTGTTGAATGTTACCACTTAAAATCTTGCTGGCGTCGAGGGCCTTTAAGCTATCGGTTAAACACACATTTTTGAAGCTAAAATCAGCCTTAGGATTAGGGTGCACAAAGACTGTTTTTTTGCTGGTATCGGCACAACCAAAATTGGTTTTTACCACCAACTGAAGCGGGATAGTTGAAGGATGTGATAATTTAAACGCTAAAGCATGCACATTTAAAGTGTCGAAATTTGGAGCGGTCCAACGGGTGTAGGTTATGCTGTCGCCGGTAATGCTTGAAGAATCTTTTATTTGTATGGAATCTCTTTCACAAGTTGACAGGAAACCAAAAGCACTTTTTGGATAAGGCTTAACTTTTATTTTTATAGAATCTGTAGCAGTACATTTTTTCATGTCCGTTATAGTCGCTTTATAGACTATATTTTTTAATGCCTTAGCCACTATATTAAAGCCTGTGCTGTCATTCAAATTCAAGCCTGGTGTCCACTTTATTCTTGGAAAACCAGTACCATCTCTACTATAGGCTTTGAAGGTAATTTTTTGATTCACACAAACAGATGTGTCATGAAGATTCAAATACAATTTTGGTGGCCAATAAACCGACACACTGGTGGTGTCTTTACTAGAACATTGGCCTCTATAGGTGGTTAATACATAGGTTTGAAACACTACATTGGTATCTGTATTGATTAAACTAAATTTAGCCTCAGCCGATGTATCATTGTTTAGATTTAAGCTAGGTTGCCACAAGTATTTAAATCCATTGGTTTGAGTAAGTCCTAAACTCACTGTATCGCCACTGCAAATGGACTTCGCTACACCGGCATTTTTTAATCTAGGTATTGGAAATTTGGCAAAACTAAAGTTACAAGAACATGTAGCAGAATCTATCATTACAAATAATGCACACGATAAACCTGCTTTTATGCGCACAGTTTTACTAATTAATTGACTTCCGTTTTTGGCTAAATTTAATCGCAGTGTATCCGTATAAGCTACCTTGTCTTTAGCATCAGCTGTACCTGAACTATTTTGGTCATAAACATATTTAACCAATACAGGTTTGCTACTGTTAAGCGGGCTGCCTGTATTTTTAACAAAGTATTGTAGTGCAATGGTTTCTGAATCTGATCCTATACTTTGCAATTGAGCACTTAAACCATAAAACGATAAACTGCTTTTAAACACAGGTACCTTTAATAATTGATTACCTGTTACTACATTGATTTTACATTTTGAATTATCCGCTACACAAGTAACTTCTTGCTTCACTGCGGCTTGACTGTATAAATCTGCAGTACCGCAATTTAATTGCTTGCCATCTGCGCTGTATTTGAATTTAAACTCAATGCTATCGCCTGGTTGAATGTCACTTGGTAAACTGAATTCAACTTCTGTGGCACCATTGATATTGCGCTTTTTTGTTAATGCATTATTTGGTGCGTTGTATATCCCTTGGAATTGAGCCGAGTCATAGGTCATGCCCGGCAATAAAACCATTTGATATTTGTCTTCAATGCCTGTTTTTGAAGGGCCTAAATTGATGATTTTAACCGAATAATTACTTGGTTTTTCACATGGAAAAATGGTATCAGAACTGGTTTTCAATAAGGTGTAGTATGGCCTTACAACACCTTTAATATTCAATGGATTGCTGATAGATGGATAGCTTAATATAGGATCGCCACATTTGATGTTTCCACTGGCACTAGCTCTTATGTAATTGCCACTAGAATAATCACAATTGGTTTTAACTCTAAAGAATATGACTACTTTGTTTTTACTGGTATCTGAAACGCCTTTTAAGCCATTGGCAATGGTTGAATTTAATGCTGGCAAATTCCATTCATACAAAGTACCGCTCTTTAAACTTGGCAATGGAATACTGACCTTACTGCCTTTAAACGGATAACGCATATAACAAGAGCCTGGCACTATACTCATGCCAATAGGTAAATTGATTTGTGCCCTGGTATTATAACCCGGTGTTGCGCCAGTATTTTCTAATAAGAATGTATATGGATTAATGGCGCATAAATCTGAAGTTTTAACAGAGTCTAATAGTGTAGTTTGGAACTGAGTATTTTGTGGCTCAATGTATAAAGCTATTCGCTCCTTGAAACAATTGTAAGAGGCTAAATCCTTAGGATAGCCTTGACAATTCCAACCGGTATAAAGGATTACACTGTCTTTAAAACAAGTGTTATAAATGGCCCTTACTTTGAATTTTCGAGTTTGATTAAATGGAATGGTGCCAAGTCTATACACAGAATTGGTTTGGGGTATCAAAGTATCTTTAGCGGCATCTTTGATTTGAACAACTTTTACGGCACCAGTATTATCAGGTGAAAACCATGAATTGATATTGCTAAAAGACGAGGAATAATTGGTGTAAACCAATTCCCATTCTGCAGTGTCTTGGGTAGCATAAACAGTAGGTATACTTGGCTTAATGATTGTAACCGGCTTGTTGTAATTGATGTAATCTGGAGTAGCACCAAACACAGTATCATAACCACTGCCTAAAGTGTTTTTACGCTCAAAAATAAAGTCGTATTTCACAGGAATATTGGCAGTAGTTTGCAATTCACAAGATGGTTCTATAAAGGCTTGGAAATAGCCTTGAAATGCATCATCACTGAAATTAACTCTACCACCTGAATCGACATAGTGTTTTGACACATCGTACACCAAAGGATTGGCATTGTAATTCTTGGCCAATAAGGTGTCTTTTATCTCAAGCGTTGTTTTATTAGAGCCAGAAGTTCTGTATTGACCGAACAGGGCTTTCTTCAATTTTATGCCATTAGGTAGGTAAAATCTTACCGCTTTTAGGCGTGCAAAATGACGGTATTCGTATGGAAAATAATTATTCCCAGCATAGTTTGAACAACAGGCGCCAATACCCATGTAATAGGAATTGCTTATTGTTATTTGATTACACGAATTGATTTGAACATTATCAGAACAACAACCTGTAAAATAATACCCAGCCAAGATCATTTGACCGCTAAACGTATCGCATTGAAACTTATTGACAGAGGTAGTTGGATTGGTTATCGGACTAGTATAAAATAAATTGTTAAATACCAGATTTTGAGTGGCATTGCCAATGTTTTTAGTTACTCTGAATTTAACTTTAACAATAAGGCTATCGTCAATATTGTATCTGAAAGAGGTGGATACACAAGCCAGCATTGAATCTGTGCTTAAATCTATTTTGAAGGTTGCATTGTTCCCGCTAATGGTCTTGAACCGCTTGATATTAGAGCAATTGGTAGACAAAGTTACGCCCCTTCTCCATACCAATAATTGAACACCTACTACATCTAAATTTTTTCCATTTGTGATATTGGATTCTATGTATAAGTTTCTCCAACTGGTGTAGGCAGATGATCTTAATATTTTACCAGTGTATACTGCTTGAATGGTGTCTCCAAAAAAACAACGCTCCTCTCTAACTTTGAGTGTATCTATAGTGCCGGTTAAATCCGCCTTGCCATCGTTGTTGTTATCTGGTCTGCCAAAATTAATCCTTTGAACTGAAAAATTCCTGAATTTTAAGCCACCTGAACAAGTGTTAATGCAATGCACTTTTACTTGCAAAGATTGACAGCTTAAGTATAGCCATTCTCTTGGATTGCAAGCTTTATCAGGACTATATCTAAATTGAACTTTTAGAGTTTGAATGCCATTGGCACCTGTTTTAGAACAATCTGCAGTTAAGTAATATACCAATTCAGAATTGGTCAAATTGATGGGAACCGGATGCGGAAAATAACCCCTTAAGGTATCGCCTTTTAGCACTATACTATCAGGGCTCCATGTAGCCGTTAAGTCCGCATTGATAAAATACAATTCGCTTTTGAGTTTGCTATGTGTTAAACCTTTAGGTAGAATCAAATCGACTACATAACTGGCAGTTGATGTTCTAGGAAACATACTGACAGAGCTGAATAATGTCCTGAACTCTCCTTTTTGTTTATTAATTAAATCTGTGGGTATAAATGATGAAGCTGTGGCATAGTGTTGATCATACACCTTACCCCACGCCCATGGTACCGTTTTTAAATTATTACATTGGTCTTTATAATCTGCATAATACGCCCAGCTGTTAATCACCATGCTCGCATTGGAACAAGATGGCGCTGTACAACTAGTGGTATTCCACTTCAAATAGAGCGTATCATTAGGCTTTAAATTAGGGGCTTTAATTCTAAAATAACCTATTGGAAATAACCCTATACAACCATAATAACCTAAATTATAGCTACCAGTAACACTGTCTTTTGCTACCCTCACCCAAGTACCTTTGTACCCAACTTTAATTCTAATTGAAGAGGTATCAAAGGTTGAA
>JAURIG010000063.1 GCA_030832905.1 Bacteroidota bacterium | reverse complement strand
GAATAGGGTCTAAGGTATAGTGAGAATTTGTCCTCACATTCACATTCAGGGTCACCTCCGAATCTGTCAAGACAGAGAAGGAGGACACTTACACTCACACTGATTTGTGTTTGGGGTGTTCTTCACCCCAAACGAGCACAATTACTTAGAACATTAAAATTACTAATGGTTGGTGACAACACCAACTAGATGTTTAAACCACTATAAGTATAAACTTAATAAGTCTCACTTGAAGGTTAATTAAAACTATACCCTAGCCCCTAACCCCTGTACCCTAATAATTATTTCACTCACCCTTTACTCCAATCCATTCACCACATAGGTACACCAATACCTCAACGGCTTTTTCCATGTCTTGCACACTTACAAATTCTTTTCGAGAATGTATGGCCATTTCGCCAGTAAAAATGTTAGGGCAGGGCAAACCCATAAAAGATAATCTTGAGCCATCAGTGCCTCCTCTAATGCGTTCTACTTTAGGGGTAAGACCAGCCTTTAAATAGGCTTTTTGGGCGTTCTCCATAACCTGAGGAAATTGGTCTAGGATTTCTCTCATGTTTCTGTATTGCTCTTTAATAGTAAGTGTATAAGCGCTGCCAGGGAAGGCCTGTACAGCTTGCTCTGCAAAGGTTTTTAGTTGGGCCACATAGTCAGCCAATTTTGCTGTTTTAAAATCTCTAACAATAAAATGGACGTTGGCTAATTCAACTGTGCCATCAAAATGTACAGGATGCACAAAGCCTTCTTCTCCTGAAGTATGTTCTGGCGACCAAGCGTTTTTGGGTAAGCTATCAATAAAATGAGCAGCCACTTTCAATGCACTAACCAATTTGTTTTTAGCATAACCCGGGTGGGCACTGACCCCATGGAATTGAAGGATAGCTGCATCAGCAGAAAAAGATTCACCTTCTAAACTGCCTCTAGGACCGCCATCAAGCGTATAGCCGAAATCAGCGGCTAAAAGTTCCATATTGACTTTGTCAACTCCTCTGCCAATCTCTTCATCAGGGGTAAATAACAACCGAATTTTACCATGTGGTATTTCTGGATGTTGCATTAAGTAGTTGGCAAAATCCATTATGATCGCTACGCCAGCTTTGTCGTCTGCACCCAGTAAGGTTTTACCTGATGCGGTAATGATATCATCGCCTATTCTTTCTAATAAATAAGGTTGGTCTGTTGTACTTAAAGTTAAAGTGGCATCGTCAGCAAATCGAATAATTTGGCCATCGTATTGTTTGTGTAATACAGGTTTAACGTCCTTGCCTGTTACATCAGGCGCAGTGTCAACATGGGCGCAAAAACACAATACAGGTACATGGTGTTGAACATTGCTTGGAATGCTAGCATAAACATAGCCATGTTCGTCCATTACGATTTCTGTTAGTCCCATGGCTTCCAATTCTTGAACCAAAAGACGACTCAAGTCTTTCTGTTTCATCGAAGAGGGTTGGGTTTCAGAATGTGGATCTGCTTCTGTATCTATTTGAACATAACGCATAAAGCGTTCACATACCGTGTGCTGGTATTGAGTTAATCCGGACATAAATAAATTATAATTAAGCTTTTTTGTAGGCAACTGATTTAGCCGCTTCTACAATTTTACTAACGCTTGGCAAATACGCTTCAACCAAGGTTGAGGCATATGGCAATGGAACGTCTTGGCTACAGATACGTCTGATAGGCGCATCTAAATAATCAAAGGCGTGCTTTTGAACTTGGTAGGTGATCTCACTGCTGATGGAGGCTAATGGCCATGCTTCTTCAACAATCACTATACGATTGGTTTTCTTTACAGAGTTAACAATGGTTTCATGATCAATTGGTCTGACGGTTCTTAGGTCAATCACTTCAACGCTCATGCCTTCAGCTTCTAAGGCAGCCACTGCTTCGTTGACTCTTAACATCATTTTGCCAAAAGAAACGATAGTGACATCGCTGCCCTCTTTAACGATATGGGCTTTGCCTAATTCAAGTATGTATTCCTCTTCAGGGACTTCACCTTTTAGGCCATACATTTGTTCGCTTTCCATAAAGATGATTGGGTTGCCGTCTCTGATAGAGGCTTTCAATAAACCTTTTGCATCATATGGATTAGATGGTACCACCACTTTTAAGCCTGGGGTATTGGCGTACCAGTTTTCAAAATTTTGTGAGTGTTGTGCGCCTAACTGACCTGCACTACCTGTTGGGCCTCTAAATACCATATGGCATTTGTATTGGCCACCAGACATGCTGTTCATTTTAGCTGCAGCGTTTATGACTTGGTCAATAGCCACCAATGAAAAGTTGAAGGTCATGAATTCAACAATAGGCACTAATCCATTTGTGGCAGCACCAACTGCTATACCAGCAAAACCCAATTCAGCAATAGGGGTATCAATTACACGTTTGGCGCCAAACTCGGCCAACATACCTTGGCTCACTTTGTAGGCTCCATTGTATTCTGCTACTTCTTCGCCCATTAAGAAAATACGGCTATCGCGGCGCATTTCTTCGCTCATGGCTTCTCTTAGGGCTTCTCTGAACTGAATTTCTCTCATTTTGCTTGTTTTTGAAAGGCAAAAATAATTGATGTTTACTGAATTGCCAAACCAAAGGATAAACCCAAAAAAGTTTACATTTGCCAAAATTTTTATGGCGAAAAATAAACTCAAAAAATTCAATGCGTATAATACCTTTCCAAACACCTTTGATGCGCGCAATCAATTCAAGGGCAAATGGCATGAAACAGTGTTTAAGAATCAAAACCCGATTACTTTAGAACTGGCTTGTGGAAGAGGGGAGTATACAGTTGGTTTGGCGCAGTTGTATCCTGATAGAAATTTTATTGGCATTGATGTAAAAGCTGCTCGCATGTGGCAGGGCGCAAAGTTTGCACTTGATAATGGTCTCAATAATGTGGCATTTATTCGCATACAAATTGATTTTTTATTAGAGTATTTTGCTCCAGGAGAAGTCTCTGAAATCTGGATCACTTTCCCTGATCCACAGCCACAAAAACCCAGAGCAAGGCAACGTTTAACCAGTCCACAATTTTTAGGAAAGTATGTGCAGTTGTTATCGCCCGGTCAATTCATTAACCTCAAAACCGATAGCGATTTGTTATTCCAATACACGCTTGAAACCATTAAACCTTTGCCGGTTCAATTGCACGAAGTGGTCATGAATATTGATGATTTAGACCCTATGCCGCCAGCCCTAAGTATTAAAACTTACTACGAAAATCTTTGGCGTTCAAAAGACATTCAAATTAAATATTTGAAGTTTTCCTTTACTGAGCCTGCTCCCACTGCTCAATAAGCTCCTGCCATGATTGATGGTTTCTGGTGCCTGGTTTCTCTTCAGGTTCACCTATAAAACACACGCCATCCATAAGCTCAGGATTAAATTGCTCAGAAGACTCAATTAGCGTTGTATATTGCTTTTGCAAATCCTCATAATCATTTGGATTGCTACATATGGCCAGGTCAAATCCTTCTGGTAAATGCAGGCTGTTTTCAAATCGGCCAATCAAATTATACCCCAATGTTTTAAGGGTCTCTACAGCTTCATGATCACTCGGAATTTGTAGGGTTTGGATGTTTAATAAGCCTGTAATGTCTTGTATCCATGACACAGGTTGCTGACCAAATTCTGCCACTATTTTAACGCCACTTAACCATTGAATAATGTCTTTGGCTTTGTTTGGTTCTATGTATTGCGGATGGTTTGGGTCAAAATTAAAGCCCACTAAATCAGCCCAACTGCCGGCAGCAAATCGAGCATCGCTTAAATTATTGACACATGAAAATTTAATGATAAAGGAACGGTTCATGGATTAGAATTATTGAAATTGTATGGCTTTAACAGGTTCGATTTTACTCACCATTTGAATGGGTAGTAAGAGGGCTATGCTGCAAACTATGATGGTGCCAAAATTGACTAAAAGGATATGCCAAGCGTTGAGTTCAATAGGCACATAACTCAAATAGTAGGTTGCTTGATCAAGCTTGATGATTTGAAAGGTTTTTTGAAGCCATGCCAGACCAATGCCAATTAAGTTGCCTGTCAATAAGCCTAGACCTAAAATGTAAAGAGCATGTCTAAAAAAAATGCTTTTAATGACTTGGTTGCGACTGCCCAAAGCTTTTAAAATACCAATCATATTGGTGCGTTCAATGATTAAGATTAAAAGGGCGGTGATCATATTAATACAAGCCACTATTGCCATTAAACTCAAAATGATAATGATGTTTTGGTCGAGGTATTCTAACCATTGAAAAATCTGTGGATTTAAGCTCATTAAACTTTCAGCATACAATTCTTGTGGTATGGCCTGGTTCAAGTTTTTAGTATACTCAGGGATTTGTTTAAGGTCTTTACAATGCACTTCATAATGGGTGATTTGATTTTGCTTTTTAGCAAAGATTCTTTGCATTTCTTTTAAGCTGCCAATAACAAACACTTGGTCATTGTCTTCAAGCCCTGTTTCGTATAGTCCAGTTATTTTGCAAGGAATTACCCTTAGGGGTTGATTGATGAAATAGATTTTAACTTGGTCGTTGATGTGCAACTGTAGTTTTGAGGCAATCAATTTTGATACAATGATGTCGCGCTTATGCAAGCTGTCATATACTTTAGGAAGGCTACCTTCTACCAAATGAGCTGATAAATAATTGGTGTCATACTGGGCACCTATGCCTTTAAAAACAATGCCTTCTAACTCGTTTTCAGTTTTTAAAATAGCCGGTCTTGACATGACTGCACCGACTTGCTTTACAAAAGCAAATTGCTTGAGTGCTTTTTGAACAGAATCTTTGTCGTCGAATGGTACATAGTCAAAATTACCAGAAGTGCCAGTTGAATGCACTTCGATTTCACCGTTAAAGCCCGTTACTTTTTCTGTGATTTGTTTTTTGTAGCCAACAACAATAGCAATGGCTATGATCATAACTGTTACGCTCAATCCAACACCCACCCATGCCAAACGAATGATCAGTGCAGCAAAACTTTTGTGCTTACTCAAGGCCAATCTGGCGGCTATCATCTGACTGATATTCACCTTGCGAAAATACGCAATTATTGGATTATCTGATCAGTAGGTGCGGCCTTTCCATTGGTTTTTGAAAGGCAATAAAAAATAGATGGCAGTAAGTGGAATAACGACTCCTAAATACACATCGTACAGAAGCATATGGCCCAAATGGCTCACGCGTTGCTCAAGGTGTTTGTGTAAATAATAAAAATGGGCTAATTGCAAAGCATTTTTGACGAGTAGTAAACCCAAAGCCCAAGGCCAATGAATCAGCCATAAAATGGGCAAAGCAAAATACCATGCACCAAAAACAGCAATCATGATGTGGTAATATAAAGGCAGGTCCCAGCCACCAGTTAGCCAGCGTTTGCGTTGTTTTAATAAACCTTTAAGGCTGTCAATTGGGTGGGTGAGTACCATTACATCTTTATGAAAGTGCATAGCGACTTTGTAGCCCTTCGCTTTTACAGCTTTGTACAAGGCGTAATCTTCTGTAATGCTGAAGGGAATTTCTCCATAACCACCAGTGCTCAAATAGGCTTTTTTAGAAAGCGCCATATTATTGCCAACCACTGTTAAGGGTTTTCCAAATTGGCCAAAAGCATGGATAATCCCCATAAAATACAACCAGTCAATGTGCTGAAATTGTAAGAAGAAACGCTTGGTTTGAATATTGGTTACACCGCCAATCATATCTGCATTTTGAACAAGCATTTGATTGACCATTGTTTTGGCCCAAGAGCTTGGCACAATTACATCCGCATCGGTTATGAGCAAGTAGTCGCCATCTGCACTGTCTGCCAAGCAGGCCAATACCCTTGCTTTGCCTTTGGTTTGAGGATATTCACTGCCGTTTAAATGTATTAACTTATAATAAGGTTTATTAGCAATAAAATTGGCAATGATTAAACCTGTATCATCTTGACTTTGGTCATTGCCAACTATGATTTGCAATTGATCTTTTGGATAATCAAGCGCTTCAATACTGTTAAGGCAATGTAAGATATTATCTGCTTCGTTTCTTGCCGCAATTAATATGGAAATTTTAGGCCAAGCGGATAAGGGTTCTGTTGGTTTTGAGTGTAGGTTTCGCAAAACATACCAATACAATAGTAAAATGAATAAATAGGCAGCACTTACCAGAATGCTGGCGTAAAAAAAACCGTTGTTTATAAGGTCTTGCATGTGTATGCGTTGGCTTTTAAATAATCTAGGTAGTCTGGAAGCAATTGTTTCATTTGAGCTTCTGATTTAACAGAATCATGAAACACCACAATACTGCCATTTTTGGTATGGCGTTTTAGTTGATTAAGCGCTTTTGGAATATTGAGGTGAGGGTCAAAATCGCCTGATAATAAACTCCACATAACTATGGTGTATTCTGGTAATAGAGCTTTGATTTGCGCTCTGCTGATACGCCCATAAGGTGGTCTGAATAATTTACTTTTAATGTACTGAGCAGCTTCAGCCGTATTTTGAATGTAGACCTCTGTGCTGTTTGACCAACCTTTCATGTGGTGCATGGTATGATTAGCTGTTACATGGCCTTCCTCTAAAATTTGTTGATAGGTTTCAGGGAATTTTCTGACGTTGTCTCCCACACAAAAAAAGCTGGCTTTTAAGCCTCTTTGCTTGAGTTCATTGAGTACCCATGGCGTAATTTCAGGGTGAGGGCCATCGTCAAAGGTTAAATAAACAACTGCTTCATTAGCACTTGGCGCTTGCCAAAGTAAACTCGGAAAACATTTTTGAATCCACTTAGGGATAGATAAGTACCAAAGCACAAGCAAATATAAAGTATTCTGTTTTATCAAGACTTTAAGGCAAAAGAAATTTTAAATCAATTCATCTACTAGCTATGTGTTTTTATGGTCAAGCAATTAACAATGCCTTAACTAATTGGCAAATTTAAATTGATGTTTTTGCCTGCTTTAGCCAATACATTTGCAAGTATGAAATCAGTAGTATTTTGTATCTGTGTAACAGCATTGGTGGCATGTCAAAATTCAATTCGCAAGAGTGAAACCTTGCCCAGTCAGTCTTTGTTAGACAGTGTTTTACCTTACATTGCTAAAAAAGCAGACACTGTAGCGTTTGATAAGCGATTTGAGGCGGTTAATAAGCCTTATTACGATCAACAAAAAATCGAAAAATCATATGCCTTTACCCACTATGCAAAAAGCAATGATGGTTACGAATACATTATGGTAAAACGTATGGAACCAAGTTTAAAGCACAATAAATTCAGCGCAGTTTGTATGCGCTTTAAACGGTTGCCCAATGGTGGTATTCAAGCAGAGAGTTTTGAAGAATTATTCTGGACATGGAAAATGTTGCCGGAACAATTGGCAGAGAAATCGGATGTATTGTTTGATTTAGCGATTAATCACAAACCACTTTCAGACTACGAACCAGAAAAGGCGCAAGATGAATGGATTGAGTTCCCTGGCAATGGTGTAGTGTATGATATTAAAACACATACTTGGGGGCCAAAATCAGCCCAGTAAGGATTTTGATTTTGTGCTTTTAAACCCTATTTTTGCCCGCTCACAATCAGGCGTGCTATGGGCATATTCTCAGACATTCAAAACAAAACTTCTAAAATTGCAGTCATTGGACTGGGGTATGTAGGCTTGCCTTTGGCGCTTGAATTCGCAAAAAAATACAAAGTATTGGGCTTTGATATCAATCAAAAACGAGTGGACATGCTCAATCGCCAAGAAGACCCAAGCAAAGAACTCAGTAGCGATGCTTTTAATGGTTGCGATATTACATTCTCTGCGAATTTAGAAGAGCTTAAGTCTTGCCAATTTTATATAGTTGCTGTGCCTACACCGATTGATGATGGCAAAAACCCAGATTTGAAGCCTCTAATCGGCGCATCAACCACAGTTGGTAAGGTGCTTAAGAAAGGCGATTATGTGGTATTTGAATCTACAGTCTACCCAGGTTGTACTGAGGAAGATTGCATCCCTGTAATGGAAGCAGAGAGTGGCTTGGTGTTCAATACGGATTTTAAAGTGGGCTATTCGCCAGAACGCATCAATCCGGGCGATAAAGTCAACACCTTAACCAAGATCTTAAAGATTGTATCTGGTAGTGATGCGGAAAGCCTTGAAGAAATTGCCTCATTATACGGTTCAATTATTACAGCGGGAATACATAAAGCGCCAAGTATAAAAGTGGCAGAAGCGGCAAAGATTATAGAGAACACTCAAAGAGATTTGAACATTTCTTTAATGAATGAATTGAGTTTGATTTTTGATAAGCTCAATATCAATACTTATGATGTGATTGAAGCAGCCGGTACCAAATGGAACTTTTTAAAATTCAGTCCTGGTTTGGTTGGGGGGCATTGCATTGGTGTTGACCCATATTACTTAACCTACAAAGCAACTGAATTGGGCTTACACCCAAGGGTAATAGCCGCAGGTCGTTATACCAATGACATGATGGGGGCCCACATTGCTCAAGTAGCTATCAAGAAGCTCATCAGTAATGATAAGTCTATTAAAGATGCTAAAATTTTGATATTGGGTGCTACCTTTAAAGAAGATGTTGCCGATATCAGAAATTCGAAAATTGTAGATATTGTTAAAGAACTTCAAAGCTACAGTGTTGATGTTGAGGTAGTAGATCCGCGCGCCGACTCTGAAGAAGTATTTGAAGAATATGGTTTTCATTTAGCCCCTGCTATAGGCAAAGGGTACGATGGTGTAATTGCGGCTGTAAGTCATAAAGAATACAAATCTTTTACTGAAGATTTCTTCAAAAGTATTTGTCATAACAACGCCTTCGTGCTCGACTTAAAAGGCATGTACAGAGGTCAGTTCACCGATATGGAATACTGGAGTTTATAAGCGGGTTTTCTAGCTTATATTTTTTTTCTATAGCCCTTATTTTATTAAGCTTTTAGAGTACATTTGTTGTTCTAAATCATCATGCGTTTATTCTATTATACTTGTTTGTTTGTCTTGGTTTTTGCAGCCTGTAAACCGGCTGTCGACAAAAGCAAACAAGCCAATGCTGGCAACAAAGGGCCTATTGCAATCGATGCCAGTATTGCTGTGTTAAGTCCCTTTCATCAAGCCGTTGAGGCCAATGGGATTATTCAATCCAATCAGCAAGTTGATATTCAATCAGAATTAAGTGCAAGAGTCGTTTCAATCAATATACCAGAAGGTAAAATGGTTAAGGCAGGCACATTATTGGTGAAGTTGTATGACGATGATTTGCAAGCACAGTTGCGTAAAGTAAGTGCCCAATACAACATCGCTCAAGGCAATGAAAAAAGACTTAAAACGCTCTACGATGTCAAAGGGATTAATCAACAAGATTACGAAGCCGCTTTAAGTCAAAAACTAAGCTTAGAAGCAGACTTGGATTACATCAAATCCATGATTAAAAAAACAGAGATCAGAGCGCCTTTTGATGGCTTGATTGGTCTTAGAAGAATTAGTTTAGGGGCAATGTTGACGCCTCAAACCATTATCACAACATTACAAGAACAGGCGCAACTAAAGGTCGATTTTGTGTTGCCAGAGCAGCACGCTTCTACTTTAAAAGTGGGCAATACTGTTCAGATTAAATTCAATCAAGGGCAAGCAGTGGCTAAGGTAATTGCCATTGAACCAAGGGTAGAGTCTGGTACTCAGAATGTTCAAGTTAGAGCTATGATCCAATCAGCGGAAAGCCATTTGTCTCCTGGTGCATTTGTGAAAGTGGTCTTGGAATGTTATTTTCGTCTATGAAAGTTGTTCCATAGTCTCTGATGCTAAATAAATCTCTTTTGAGTTCACTAAATGTTCCGTTTATTCCTGGTGTTGCGCCTGGTG
>JAURIG010000062.1 GCA_030832905.1 Bacteroidota bacterium | reverse complement strand
CCTATAAGCTACAGCCACTCTTTTGCAATAGCCAGCAATGATTCTGAGTTTCAGGTCAACTATTTGTTTGCACATGATACCCAATATGGACCTGTTTTTAAAAAGGCCAGTCTACCAAAACGAATAGTCGTTTTGTCTTCTGTTTTTGCCGGGTTTATTGAGGCCCTTAACGCTAGCCATTGTATCATTGGAGTTGATAGAATAGCTTATTACAGTCATCCAGACTTAATCAAAGCTTTTCAAAAAGAACAAATTGTTGAATTGGGTGAAGAATCACAATTGAATGAGCAGCTCTTATATGATCTTAAGCCAGATTTGATAGTATCCAGTTCTGCATTGTTAAAACAGACCGCTTTAATGGAACGTTGTAAGCAAGCTAATATTCCCATACTGGTCTGCGATAATTACTTGGAGCAAGATCCTTTAGCTAGGGCAGAATGGATCAAAGTATTTGGTTGTGTATTGGGTAAATCTCAAGCTGCCAATAATTTGTTCGATACCGTTGCCTTCAAATACAATGCACTCAAACAGCAAAATCAATTGCTGAACATCAAACCCAAGGTTTTGACTGATGCACTATACAGCGATGCTTGGAATGTGCCAGGTGGTAAGAGTTATACAGCTCAATTAATTGAAGATGCCGGAGGGGAATACATCTTTAAAGGATTCAATGAGCGGTTTTCATATGCTTTTAATTTAGAGAAAGTCATCTCTATGGCTACTGATGCCGATGTTTGGATTAACATGAATCGCTATGCCAGTAAGCAAGCGCTTTTAGGGGCTGATTCTAGGTATCAAGTTTTTAAAGCCTTTCAATTGGGGCAGTTGTTTAATAACCATAAAAGGGAATTGCCTTCAGGGGCTAATGATTTTTGGGAAACAGGCCCAGTAAGGCCAGATTGGGTTTTAAGCGATTTGACTTGGATAATGGCACACCCAAATATTTCTACTGATAAATTGTTTTTTTATCAAAAGCTAGAGTAAATTTGACGGTTTAAGGTGCTGTTCAACTCCTGGATATTTTTCTTGTTCTTGCCATTGGTATTGGCATTGAATTTTGCTTTACCACATAGGTTAAGGTGGATACTCTTGTTGTTGGCCTCTTATGTGTTTTACGGTTGGTGGCGAGCGGAGTTTTTGGTCATGATAGCCTTCTCAACCGCATTGGATTACACCTGTGCCTTGAAAATTGAAGATGCCCAATCAGATATTGTTAGGCGGCGATGGATGTTGCTGAGCGTGCTTACTAACCTCAGTATTTTATTCCTGTTCAAGTATTTTTATTTCTTCGTCGGCACTGCGCCATTTATGCAAGGGCTAATGAATGAGCATCAGTCTTTAAAAACAGCCGTTGAGTTTTTAGGTCAGTCATTGCCGGTGGGTATCTCTTTTTATACGTTTCAAACCATGAGCTACACGCTCGATGTGTATTACAAGCGAGCGAGGGCTGAACGCAAGCTTGGTCAGTTGGCTTTATTTGTGTCGTTTTTCCCGCAACTTGTGGCAGGCCCTATTGAGCGCTATTCGCATTTGAATGAGCAATTAAAACAACGTCAGTTTTTAAACTATGTTAATATTCAACAAGGATTAAGATTGATGCTCTACGGTTTTTTTGTAAAAATGGTGATCGCAGACAATCTCTCTTACACAGTGACTTCAGTGTTTTCAGAACCGGGTAAATGGGTATACTATTGGAACATTATTGGGGTTTTGAGTTTTGGTTTTCAGATCTATGCTGATTTTTTTGGTTACTCTTTAATTGCACAAGGGGCTGCAAAATGTTTTGGCATTGATTTAATGGATAATTTTAAAAGACCTTATCTGTCTAAAAACATCAGTGAATTTTGGCAACGTTGGCACATATCACTTAGTACTTGGTTCAGAGATTATGTATACATTCCATTAGGCGGTAACCGCGTGAGTAATCGCAAATGGTTGTTTAATGTTTTAGTGGTGTTTCTATTAAGTGGTCTTTGGCATGGGGCCAATTACACCTTTATTGTTTGGGGTGCTTTGCATGGGTTATATTATTTAATAGAAAGGTATTTCCCATTGACCATTCGCTTCAGTTTAATCAAAGGCTTGATGACTTTTTTAGCGGTCGCATTTGCTTGGATATTTTTCAGAGCAGCTTCCATGCAAGAGGCTTATGCTGTGATTCAAGGTTGTATGAACAGTCTTCACGGCACAAAAGCATTAGATACGCAACCGTTTATTTTTTTACTCTTATTCTTGTTTGGTGTATTTGAATGGCAAAAAGGCGATCTCAGATTTGATGGGTATTGCGCTCAATTGCCTGCAGTCAAACGTTGGTCATTATATTGTTTTATGTTGTTTTGTATTTTGGTGGTTTGTGGATCAGAATACAATGCCTTTATTTATTTTAAATTCTAATGTATCAGGGCGTTAAATATGGCATAAAATTAGGCTTAATCGGATTAACGGTAGGGCTCAGTGCATTTGTATACAAGGCCATTTATTGGGAGCCCGAATTAAAAGACCAAGGGCATATGCTGTTCAATGTTTTAGAATTTGAGTGGCATAACGATGCGCTTTATATTGGCGAATCTTCTAATTATTGGACCTCACCAAATGATTCTGATAAACGCAGCATCAGTGAAATGATCAATGCGCAATTAGCACATGGACGCTTGAGTGGTACTCAAGTGCCTGCCTATCATGCTGGCATGTTTTTGCCAGTCATCAGGCAGATTGATCCTAATAGCCGTGTTAAGCATTTGGTGGTCACTATGAATTTAAGGTCCTTCGGTCAAGCATGGATTTATTCTACACAAGAAGCCGCACTTATGCGCTCAAAATGTTTTTATGGCGATCAGCATCCATTGTTCAATAGAATGGCTGCAGCCTTAGGGTACTATGATCAACCAAGTGCCGCAGAGCAAGAAGTCAAAATGTTAGCCGCTTTTGAACACGATCGCATACAAAGTCAAGTGGCTTTGCCCTATACTACCATCAATACATGGAAAGATCATATTATGTACGATGATCCTGCAAAGCAAGCATTGGCCCATCATTATGTTAAGGCCTATGCCTTTTCTATCGATACCTTAAACAATCCTAGAGTAGCAGATTTTGACGAAATGGTTAATGTGTGCCGCTCAAAAGGCATTCGTTTGTATTTTAATATCATGTCTGAAAATACCGCTTGGGCAGATAGTTTGGTAGGTCCAGCTTTGTCTGGATTAATGCGTGAAAATGTGGCTAAACTGGTTAAACGCTATGCTGCTAAAGGCGTGGTCATGATTGATAATTTAAGCCTTGTGCCTGCCTCGTGTTTTGGTGAGAAGGATTGGACCACTGAGCACTATGATCAAATCGGCAGACAAATCATTGCCCAACAAGTAGCAACCATTCTTAATCGATATGTGCACTAAGTGGATTTATGGGCTATTGCTTTTGACCTTAATGGCCTGTCAGCAAAAAACTTCCAAGATGCAAACGGTTTTGCAGTCAGATTCTATGCAATTGTTTGTGTTTTTAAATTTAGATTGTCCGATATGTCAAAAATACCAAGGTCAATTCAAATCTTTAGAAGACAGCGCTTATACCACCTATTATGTTTTTCCGGGTCAAATTCAGTCTAAACAATTAAGCCATTGGATGCAATACAATCAGATTGATCAGGCTCATGTTATCCAAGATTCAAACTTTGTTTGGACAGATTTTACAAAGGCAAGCAATACCCCAGAGGCGATACTGTATCACCGAGAGCAAGTCATATACAGGGGTTTGTTAACGGATCAATTTAGAGGTGTTGGAGCGTTTCAATCCGAAGGGCATATTAATTATGTTCATAATGCCCTAAATTCGCTGCGTCAACATGTTCCGATTCAAAACACCAAACCTGTGGGTTGTTTTATTGAGCCTCATTAGTGCTTTGTTTTTGGCTTGTCAGCCAAACAAGGTTGAATTTTCTAAAGATGTTGCACCCATCATTGAAAAGCATTGCACCCCTTGTCATAATTCAAAGGGAGCAGCCCCTTTTGAACTTTCCAATTATTGGCAAGTCAAACAAAAGGCTAAAATGATTACTTATGTTACTCAAAAAAGAATCATGCCACCTTGGCCTGCAGATCCTGAATACACTCATTTTATTGGCGAACGTTTATTGACTGAATCGGAGATTCAAACCCTTAAGGATTGGTATCAACAGGGTTGTTCTAAGGGAGATGATTCGCATTTGATGCTGAAGTATGCAAACAACTCCTCCATGAGTTTGGGGCCAGCTGATATGGTAATCGATGTTGAACCAATCGCCATTAACAACAATAATAAAGACCAGTTCCTAGTAGTAAAAATACCTTATGAAATGCCTGAGGCCAAGTTTGTAAAGGCCGTTGAATTTTTGCCTGGTCAAATGGCTTATATGCACCATGTAAATGGGCATTATCTGCGCTTAAACAATGCTAGTCATTCTTTCGAAGGCAATAGAGTAGTAGATGTAGAAAGTCCTCATTATGAAAAGGCATTTATGGACTTGCAATTATTGAATGCAGATGGCTCCATGCCTGAGCGTGTGCATTCTGCTTTTAATTTTTTACCAGGAGCTTATGGGGTGGCTTATCCGAATGGCATTGGTGGTTTTTGGATGAGTCCAAAGGGCATTTTTGTGGCCAATGATATGCACATAGGACCATCTACAAAATCATGTATTGACTCCTCAAAATTATTGCTGTATTTTTCAAAGACACCTAATCAAAGGCCTACTTTTGAATTGATGATGGGCACCAATGGGATCAGTCCTGTAGAGCCTGCATTGCAAATTGCACCTAATACCATCAGTAAACATCTATCAAGAACACGCGTCTACTCTGATATGTCTGTTTTAACCGTCAATCCGCATATGCATTTATTAGGAAGATCATTTAAAGCATATGCCATTTTACCCAATGGTGACACCACTAAATTGATTCATATTCCTCAGTGGCAATTCCGTTGGCAGTATTTCTACACTTTTACCCATCCGGTTCGCATACCAAGAGGCAGTGAACTTATTGTGGAGGCTGTTTTTGACAATACATTAAAGAATCCAAATAATCCATTTAATCCTCCACGTTTAATTGGTGAAAGAACAGATAGAGGAGGAGCCAGTATGCGCACTACAGATGAAATGTTGCAGTTCATTATTACCTATTTGCCTTACCAAAAGAACGATGAATTAATCGACTTAAGCCAACCATGAAAACACTAAAGCCTTTATTTTGGATATGTTTGTTTTTACTCCTTCTAAGTTTGGGCTTGGCTTATATTAAACCCTTTATAAGAGCGGTTCAAACTTACACCTCAGATGATTATAAAGGGGGGCTTGATATGGTTGACAAACATTTCGGCTCTGACATTGATAGTGCGGCTCAAGTATTTCAAATAGAACCAGCCTACTTAAAGGCACTTTGTATGTTGGAGTGCAGTGGAAAAAAAGCAATAAGCCCAAGGTTTGAAGCCCATGTATATAAGGAGCTTAAACGGGTGCAAGCAGGCACTATACAAAACTATGAGCATGTGCAAGCGAGTATGTTGAAGGATGCTAACGATGATGCAATTCGCAATTTGGCAAGTAGTTGGGGACCATTCCAATTAATGGGTTATAAATGTTTGCTTTTAGACATTAAGATCAGAGACATTAGAGGGCCTGATGCGGTGTTCTATGCTGTTAAATGGATTCATTTGACTTACGGTGATTATTTAAAAAAGCATCAGTATAAAGATGCTTTTCACATTCACAATACAGGACAAAAATTTCCAAGTAACGGTAAAGCCAAAACCTATGATCCTAAGTATTGCCAAAGGGGTTTGCAATACATGAAACATTTTCAAGCCCAAAATTAATAGACTTTTTGTCCTAAGGCATAAGTAGCGATGACCTTACTCGTTAAAAGCTCCTTTGGCTGTTTTAAATGATAAAAATCTCTGTCTATTATCACCAAGTCGGCATCTTTACCTTTACTTAAACTGCCTTTCCTATGCTCCAAACGACAAGCTTTGGCTGCCCAAATGGTCATGCCTTTGAGGGTTTGATCCATGCTCAGTGCTTCATCTTTTAAGAAGGGTTGATCATTATTGCTTTGTGCGCTGAGTCTATAAACAGCGCTGTAAATCGTAAAGAATGGGTCAATGTATTCAACAGGAAAATCAGTGCCCAATGCCAAATAGCCATTTTGTTTGAGTAAAGATTGATAAGCGTATGCAGAGGCCATTCTGTTGTCGCAAATACGAGCACTCACCCAGGGTGCATCACTGGTGGCATGCGTTGGTTGCACACTAGGAATAATGCTAAATTGTTTGAAGAGGGCTCTGTCTTTCGGTTCTACCAATTGGGCATGCTCAATACGCCAACGTCTGTCATTAGGGCCTTTTAATTGTTGTCCATACAAATCCAAAAGCAGAATATTGGCAGAATCACCAATACAATGGGTGTTGATTTGGTAGTTGGTGTTTTCGTAAATGTCTTGACAAAAGGCTTGTAACATGCTCTTTGAACTGACCCAGTAACCATTGTGATGAGCTCTGTCACAGTAGTCTTGTTTCAATTTTGCGCCTCTGCTGCCAAGCGCACCATCTGCATATAATTTAAAGGAGGCAATTTGACTGTATTGATTTTCATAAAGCCCCTTGCTTTTGGCAAACTCTATGGCCGCTTGTTCTGGGTTTAGCATCATGTATAAAAATATACGGCGCTGTGCAGCTTTGCCCAAACTGTCAAGGTACAAACATTCTATGAGCGGAAGGCCTGCATCAGCAAGGGTGGTAAGGCCTTTGCTAAAGCATAATTGCTCCGCAGTTTGTATGGCTTTTAAAAGTTTTTGATCGTGATGATAGGTAAAATAATGGTCTACTAAGTTGACGGCATTGTCAACTAATACACCAGTTAAATAATTGTTTTTGCTGATAATTTCACCACCAATTACTTTTGTGTTGTTGACTATGTTAGCGGCAGAGAGCGCTGCTTGATTGCAAATGACGGCGTGTCCATCAATGCGTTTAAGTACGACAGCTCTGTTTGGGAATAGCTTATTTAATAATGCGTTTTCAGGGAAAGTTTTGTTGGCCCAATCATTTTGGTCCCAACCTCTGCCCAACAATGGTTCATTATCTGCTAAAGTTTTTTCAAATTGTTTAAGTGAATCCAGAACGGCTTCCCATGAAGGGCTGCCAATTAAATTGCATTGTAACTGATTATTGGCATAACCCAAAAAATGACAGTGGGCATCAATAAAACCTGGGTATACCCATTGTGATTTTAAGTCGGTTGTTGTTTTGCCCCTGTACTGTTGCAGAAGTGCTTTTCCACCTATATCTATGATTTTGCCCTTATCTATGATGATGACTTCAGCTAGTGGCATAGAATCGTTCATGGTGTATACATGCCCATTGAAAAGAACGGTGTCAACCAATTGAGTTGATCTTTGACAACTCTGAGTGATCAAGATGCTCATCAATACAACAATAAAGTGCTTTGCTTTCATTTAGTACAATATTATTACTTCTACAGAGTTTTAACAAGCAGATAATGAGTCTAAGTTATTTTGTTATTTTTGCAAAATGAAATGGCCGAGTGATTCTTTGTTTGTTGCACACAATGATTTGTTTAAAAGCATTGGGCAAATAGCAGACAAGGCTGGCATTGAGGCCTATGTGATTGGTGGTTTTGTTCGAGATACCATCTTGTACAGGCCATCTAAAGACATTGACATAGTCGTATTGGGCAGTGGAATTGAATTTGCAAAGCAAGTGGCCTCTGCTTTTAAAAACGTCAAGTTGAGTTATTTTGAACACTTTGGTACAGCCCAAATCATTTATCAAGATTGGATTTTGGAATTTGTCGGTGCGCGAAAAGAAAGTTACAGACAAGACAGTCGCAATCCTGTTGTAGAGTCGGGCACTTTAAGAGATGATCAAGAGCGTAGAGATTTAACCATTAATGCCATGAGTATTGGCTTAAATCAAGCTAATTTTGGGCAATTAATAGATCCCTTTAATGGCTTAGAAGACATTGAAAAGCAATTGGTGAGAACGCCACTTGATCCCGATAAAACCTTTAGTGACGATCCTTTGCGCATGCTTAGGGCCATCCGCTTTGCTAGTCAATTGGGCTTTAGGATTGACGCTATTACCTTAGAGGGCATTGAGCGCAATAAAGACCGAATTGCTATCATTTCTCAAGAGCGTATTACCGATGAGCTAAACAAAATTATCTTATCGCCAGTGCCATCCATTGGCTTTGAGTATTTGTTTGATACAGGCTTATTGAAACTGATTTTCCCTGAAATGGTTGACTTGTACGGGGTTGAAACGGTGAATGGCTTAAGTCATAAAGATAATTTTTACCATACGCTTCAAGTCCTTGATAATTTAGCCTTAATGACTCAAGATTTGTGGCTTCGATGGGCAGCTATATTGCATGATATCGCTAAACCTGCTACTAAACGATTTGAACCAGGCATTGGTTGGACTTTTCATGGTCACGAAGACAAGGGAAGTAGAATGGTAAAACCCATTTTTTCAAAACTCAAATTGCCTTTAAATGAGAAAATGAAGTTTGTTCAAAAATTAGTGTTATTGCATTTAAGGCCCATTGTTTTGTCTCAAGATGTAGTTACTGATAGTGCTGTTAGACGTTTAATGATGGAAGTGGGTGAAGACATTGATGCCCTCATGCTTTTATGCAAGAGTGATATTACCAGTAAAAATGAAAAAAAGGTAGAACGCATCAAGAAGAACTTCTCATTGGTTGAGCAAAAAATGAAGGCAGTTCAAGAAAAGGATTACCTCAGAAATTGGCAACCACCTATTTCTGGCAATGATATACTTGAGTTGTTTAACATACAAGATAAAGCCCACATTGGCGTGCTTAAATCTGCAGTAAAAGCTGCGATTTTAGAGGGTCGATTAGCTGATGATCGTTTGGCATGTATTGCGTTTCTAAAACAAGAAGCCAAAGCCCTTAACATTTCTGAAAAATAATCTTACATTTGCGAAGTATGATCTACCGATTCAAAGTATGGTTTGAAGAGGAGGAAGAAGTCTTCAGAGTGATTGACATTCAACCCGCTTCAAGTTTTTTAGACTTTCACAATACTATTTTGGACTCTATTGGCTTTAAAAAAGATATGCCAAGTGCGTTTTACGTATCAGATGACAATTGGAGAAAAGGGAAGGAGATTAGCTTTCATGATGCTTCAAAACTCAAAATGGCTGAAGTGAAATTGAAAGACTGTATCAATGATCCCCACCAAAAGTTTGTATACATTACTGATTTCAATGAACAATGGACCTTCTGTATCGAATTGCAGAATATCAATAATGACGCTCCAGGAGCAGTCTATCCTTTAGTGTTTAAAACCGTAGGCAAAGCGCCTAAGCAACACGAAGGCTTAAGTCGATTCAAAACGGTTGATGAAAATGAATTTGATGAGATCGCTAATAAATTGGTCAGTAAACATGCCCCAATGGTAGACGAGGATTTTAACGAAGATGGATTCGGTCAAGAAGGGGATGATGATGACAATGACAGCGATGAATTTTCAGATGAATTTGCTGGCTCAGACGAGCATTACGATGATTAATCCTAGCTGAGTTATGGCATTTAAAATAAGCTTTTTAGGTACAGGTACATCACAGGGTGTCCCTTTGATTGCTTGTGCTTGTAAAGTTTGCCAAAGCCAAGATAGCAAAGATAAACGTCTGCGCAGCAGCATTAAAATTGATTATGAGGGCTCTGTAATCGTCATTGATTCTGGCCCTGACTTCAGACAACAAATGCTCAGAACCAATACTCAGCGTTTAGATGCATTACTCTTCACGCATGAGCACAAAGACCATATTGCTGGCATGGACGACATCCGCGCCTTTAATTACAGCTTAAAACAAGCCATAGATGTATACGCACATGAGCGAGTGCAAGAAGCACTTAAGAGGGAGTTTCAATACATTTTTTCGGACTTTAAATACCCTGGCGTACCGGAGGTTAATTTACATGAATTAAAACCCAATCAAGCATTATCGCT
>JAURIG010000061.1 GCA_030832905.1 Bacteroidota bacterium | reverse complement strand
AGGCGGAACAATCACTGCCGTATTGGATGGTACAGAAGGTCCAAAGATGATGGATAATTTAACCATCGACAATTACGGTCATATCTTAATCCAAGAAGATCCAGGCAACCAATCATATTTGGCTAGAATTTGGCAGTATACAATTGCAACAGATGCAGTTGTTGCAATAGCTGAACATGATGCTACTAGATTCTTAGCAGGTGGTTCAAACTACTTGACCCAAGACGAAGAGTCATCAGGTATAATTGATGTTCAAGGTATCTTAGGTGCTGGTATGTTCTTATTGTATGATCAAGCACACTATGCAGTAGCAGGTGAGCAAATGGAAGGCGGACAATTATTAGCATTCTATAACCCAGAAACTTACAATTCTAGTCCAGAAATCATGATCAGCGGTAATGATGAAGAAATTAAGAATGGTGACAAATACCCTGTTAATTACGATAATACCGATTTCGGCACTGTAGTAAAAGGTAGCAATGTTGTTAAAACTTTCGAAATTAAAAACACTGCAGTGGGGGCTTTGAAAATTACTGGAATCAGCGTATCAGGCGTAAATGCTGCTGAATTTGTTCTTGAAGGTATACCAACTTTCCCATTAACAATTGCCTCAGGTTCGGTGCAAACCATTACCGTTCGATTCACGCCAAACAGTGCTGGTTTAAAAACTGCACTAGTTAATGTTGTGAGTAATGACTTTGATGAAGCTAAGTATACCTTTAATGTTCAAGGTTTAGCTACACTATCAACAAGTGTAGAGCAATTGGCTTCAGAGAATGGTATCAAGTTGTATCCTAATCCAAGCAATACAAAAGCCATTTTAAGTATGGAGATCAAAGAAGAAGGTTTAGTTTCTGTCAAGATTTTCAATTTGAATGGTCAAGAAGTTACTGAAGGATTTGAGCAAACCCTTGAGTTAGGTAGTAAATCAATCGAAATAAATACAGCAAATTTAAATGCAGGTGTATATTTTGTTGAAGTAGCTAGCAATGGTACAATTAACAGAGTAAAAATGGTAGTAAGCCATTAATCTGAAAATAAGTTATAATTGTTTTGAACTTTGTGCATCGAAAGGTGCACACAGTTTTTTTTATAGGCTACTACTTCAATGCAATAAGGAGAGGAGAATATGATATGTAGTCGTATTGCTCAAAATCAAATTAATAAAGCGAGTGCCAGAGTTTATTCCAAAAAAAAATCCTGTTCATTTAACAGGATTTTTTTTTGGATAGTATTTTAATTAAGCACCTAAAGCGATACGCTTGAAGCTTAATACCGTTAAACCAGCTTCTGTGTCAGTTAACATTTTAGCAATGGTTTTGCTACCATCTTTAACAAACTCTTGGTTTAACAAGGTGTATTCTTTGTAGAATTTATTCAATCTGCCTTGAGCAATTTTCTCAGCCATTTCAGCAGGTTTGCCTTCAGCGATAGCTTGTTCTTTACCTACTTCAATTTCTCTTGCAATGGTATCAGCAGGTACTTCAGATTCATTCAAAGCGATAGGGTTCATAGCCGCAATTTGCATTGCAGTGTCTTTGCCAGCAGTTAAGTTCGCTTCGCTTGGAGCATTGTTCATTTGAACTAAAACACCCATTCTGTTGCCAGCGTGGATATAAGCTACTACGTTTTCACCTTGGATGATTTCATATTTAGAAACATCCATTTTTTCGCCTGTTTTACCCATTTCATCCATCATGCGTTGTTCTAAGCTCAAGCCACCGATTTGTAATGCTTTTAAAGCTTCAAGGTTGCTTGGTTTTTGAGTTAAGGCTAAATGAGCAATTTCGTTAGCAAATTTCACGAAGTCTTCGTTTTTAGCAACGAAGTCAGTTTCGCAATTCAATTCGATAACGATACCAGTTTTGCGATCTTCTGAAGTCAATGCAATAACTGCACCTTCTTGAGCAGCACGATCAGCTCTGTTTAAAGATATTTTTTGACCTTTTTTTCTAAGGTTGTCGATGGCAGCTTCGAAATCACCATTGCTTTCAACAAGGGCTTTCTTACAATCCATCATACCTGCACCAGTCATCTGGCGCAATTTATTTACGTCTGAAGCACTAATAGTTGACATACTATTTGAATTAATTATGTGTGTTAAAAAATGTAATGAAGATTAAGCTTCAGCAGCTTCTTTGTCTGCTTTAGATTTCTCTATTTCAGCTGAATCTTTCTCTTTTTTGCGATCCAATTGACCTTCTTCGATGGCTTTAACAATTACATCAACAATCAATTTGATTGATTTAGATGAATCATCGTTAGCTGGGATAGGGAAGTCAATATTAGTAGGATCACTGTTAGTATCAACCATAGCAATGGTTGGGATGTTTAATTTGATAGCTTCAGCAACTGCTAAGTGCTCTCTTTTAACGTCTACAATAAACAATGCAGATGGTAAACGAGACATATCAGCGATACCGCCTAAAACTTTAGCTAACTTAGCTTTTTCACGCTCTAACATCAATTTTTCTTTTTTGTTGATGTTGGCATAAGTACCGTCAGTAGCCATTTTGTCGATGGTTTGCATCTTCTTAATTGACTTACGAACTGTAGCAAAGTTGGTTAACATACCACCTAACCATCTCTCACAAGCGTGAGGCATGTTGGTTTGAGCAGCAGCTTCTTTAATGATTTCTTTTGCTTGTTTTTTAGTGGCTACGAATAAGATCTTACGACCTGCTTTCACCATGTTTCTAACCGCAGAAGAAGCTTCGTCTAATTTAGCTGAAGTCTTGTTAAGGTCTATGATGTGAATGCCATCTTGCTCCATGAAAATGTAAGGAGCCATTTTTGGATTCCATTTGCGGGTAAGGTGTCCGAAATGACAACCTGCTTCCAATAATTGTTCTTGTGATACTGAAGACATTTGAATATAGTATTAGCGTTTGCTGAATTGAAATCTTTTTCTTGCTTTCTTTTGACCTGGTTTCTTTCTTTCAACCATTCTGTCGTCTCTTTTTAATAGACCCAATGGCTTTAACAAAGTGCGGTTTTCAGTGTTCATGTCGCACAAAGATTTAGAGATAGCTAAACGAACAGCTTCTGCCTGACCAGTTATACCACCACCATCAACGTTAATTTTGATGTCTAATTTACCAACGTTGTCAGTAACTTGTAAAGGTTGTACCACTTTGAATTGGTTCACCAATGTGGTGAAATATTGATCGTATGGCTTGTTGTTAATTACGATGTTACCATTACCAGCTTGCATGTAAATTCTGGCAACTGCTGTTTTTCTTCTACCTGATGTATTTAATACTTCCATGAATGTTAAATGGATTATTTAAGCTTTAATTCTGTTGGTTGTTGAGCTTGATGTGGGTGTTGGTCACCTTCGTACACATACAAGTTTCTGAACATTTCACTGCCCAATCTGTTCTTAGGCAACATGCCTTTAACTGCTTCTTCAATCAAAGCAATTGGCTTTTTGTTCACTAAGTCAGAAGCAGAAATGCGTTTTTGACCACCTGGGTAACCAGAGTAAGTAATGTACTCTTTAGAGAGTAATTTGCTACCTGATAATTTTACTTTACCAGCGTTCAAAACGATTACACAGTCACCGTTGTCGGCATGAGGGGTGTAGTCGGTTTTGGTTTTGCCAATTAAAGTAGCAGCGATTTGTGAAGCCAAACGGCCTAGCACTTTGTCGCTCGCGTCTACCACATAGAATTTCTTGTTGATGGTAGATTTGTTCGCGTAAATGGTTTTATAACTAATTGAGTCCACGTCTTTAAGTGTTGATAAAAATTTGGGACGGCAAAATTAGTCAATCATATTGGAATAACCAAGCCATTCTGAAATTTTTCTTCATTTTACCCAAGGGCATCTGTGTAAACCTTTGCTAACAAAGGGATTTGGCTCTTCCATTGGTAATTATTTAAAACGGCATTTTGTCCGTTTTCCACCATGAGTTCAGTTTTTTTGACATCTAGGTGAAGTTCCAGGATAGCATTTTTAAGTGCCAAAGCATCTTTCGGATTGATGCAAATGCCCGCCCCTGATTTTTGCATCATTTGCTTATAAAATGGAAAATCAGAGGTAATAATTGGCAATCCGCAAGCCATGTATTCAAACCATTTGGTCGGAAGGCTTTCTACAGAATTACTCATTGGCCAGATCACACAAAGACCAATATCCATTTGAGGCGCCATAGCGTAACTTTGTTCAAGAGGTAAGCGGCCATAAAAGTGCATCTTGCTGTTGATTTTGGACCAATAAGGTAAAGCTTCAAGCTTATTATTAAGGTCAGAATACAATTCTCCTACACAATGAAAATGGGCATCGTAGCCTTCCTCTTGCAGCAGGTAAACAGCTTCTGCTACCTGTAACATGCCTCGGTTTTCTAATACTATGCCACTGTAAAATAGATTGAGTTGGTGCTGGTAAACCGTTTTCTTATAAGGTTTGAAAAAGTCGGTGTCGCAATAATTTAGAACTGTTGACCAGCGTTTGGCCTTTTGAGCGTAGCGTTTTTCGTATGAGTTTTCAGCCAAGATGATGCTGAATAGCTTACATGCCAAAGACTCAAACACAGCAAACAAGCGGTAAATGCGTTTCGGCTGTTTGATCCATGGTTTATCAAAAAGATCTTCGGCTATGTTTTCGTGAATATCAAAAATGACCTTTTTGCCCAAGCATTTGAGCAGAAGTCCTGTAGGGATCAACTCGGGGTCGTGAAAATGGTAGACCTTTGCATTCACCTTAACAGCCTTAATAAACATAATTATCCACCCCAAAATAATCCGCCAGCGAACGCTATGGAAACGTTTAAAAGGGATAATTTCTACCCCCTGAATACGCTCTGCTTTAGGGTGAATAGCAATCAAGCTGACCTTGTACCATTGGCTTAAACTCAAGCATTCTCGGTAAAAAATGCGGGTGTCAAGCGCAAAATGCACAGAACTTAAATGGCATATTTTGGTTTTAACTTGGCTCAAGGCTTGCAAATATAAGGACTAAGGGCCATAAAAGTCATATGGAGTTAGGACAAGAATGCTGTCAATGCCATTGCCCTGCTCAGTGTTTGTTGAACTTGCGCTAAAAATCTTCAACAAACAAAGGCGTGCAAACCTTGTTAATTATAATGAGTTTAAATAATTTTTAAACTTGGAAATTAATGAAATAAAAAGATAAATTTGCCGCTGAAAAAGGTGTCTCTTTGACTCCTTATTTCGTATTACTTAAACCGCTAATACATAAACTACTATATACATGAATTGGTTAACATCCTTCCTTCAATCTAGCATTGGCAGAAAGTTACTGATGGCTTTAACAGGCTTGTTTCTTTGTGCATTTCTATTGGTTCACTTAATTGGAAACCTGCAATTGTTCAAACACGACCATGGTTTAGCCTTTAACACCTACGCTGTGTTCATGACTTCAAACCCCTTCATTAAATTCACTTCTTATGGTTTGTATGCAACCATTATCTTCCACGCTTTTTGGGGATTATATTTGGTCTACTTAAATAAGAAAGCCAGACCTCAAACTTATGCCATGGTAGATGGTAAAGCCAATAGCTCTTGGGCCAGTCGTTCAATGGGTTTATTGGGGACTATCATTTTAGCATTTATTGTTACTCATATGGCTGATTTTTGGGCTGAATACAAATTTGGCGAAGTACCTTATGTTCAGTACCAACAAGATTTAAATACACTTGATGTAACCTGTGTGCCTACTGATGCTATTGATTCTAAAATGATTCAATTTACCTCTAACAATGTTGAGTATACCATCGTGAAAGACCTTAACAAAGAAGTGGTAGAAGCCTTTAAAGAATGGTGGTTAGTGGTATTGTATGTGGTGGCTATGATTGCCATTTCATTCCACTTAGTACACGGTTTTAAAAGTGCATTCCAAACCATGGGTTTCAATCATTCTAAGTACAATGGTTTGATCAGATTCATAGGCATCTACGTGTTTGGTATCATTGTGCCAATCCTTTTTGCTGCCATGCCAATTTATTTTTTCTTAAACGCTTAACACCTTCAATTAATCAGATATGTCAAATACAATTTTAGACGCCAAAATTCCAGAAGGTTCATTGGACCAAAAATGGACTAAGTATAAGTCAACTATACCTCTGGTTAATCCTGCCAATAAAAGAAGCATTGAAGTTATTGTTGTGGGAACCGGTTTAGCAGGCGCATCTGCTGCTGCAACTTTAGCAGAAATGGGCTACAAAGTAAAAGCATTTTGTTTTCAGGATTCTCCAAGAAGAGCACACTCTATTGCCGCTCAAGGGGGTATAAATGCTGCAAAGAACTACCAAAACGACGGCGACAGTGTTTACCGTCTATTCTACGATACCATTAAAGGAGGTGATTACAGAGCACGTGAAGCCAACGTTCACCGTTTGGCTGAAGTGAGTGGTAGCATCATTGACCAATGTGTGGCTCAAGGTGTGCCATTTGCCAGAGAATATGGCGGCTTGTTGAGCAACCGTTCATTTGGTGGTACTCAAGTTCAAAGAACATTTTATGCGGCTGGTCAAACTGGTCAACAATTATTGTTAGGTGCTTACAGTGCTTTACAAAGACAAGTTGGTATGGGCAATGTTGAATTGTTCGCTCGTCATGAAATGATGGATGTTGTTACCATTGAAGGTAAGGCTAGAGGTATTATCGCTAGAAACTTAATTACTGGGGAATTAGAAAGACATTTCGGGCATGCAGTGGTATTGGCTTCAGGTGGATACGGCAACGTGTTCTTCTTGTCAACCAATGCTATGGGTAGTAACGTAACAGCTGCATGGAAAGCGCATAAAAAAGGCGCTTATTTTGGCAATCCTTGTTTCACTCAAATTCACCCTACTTGTATACCAGTTTCAGGCGATCACCAATCAAAATTAACTTTGATGTCTGAATCACTCAGAAATGATGGTAGAATATGGGTGCCAGCTCGCAAAGAAGATGCAGAGGCTGTAAGAGCAGGTAAATTAAAGCCAAATGATATTGCCGAAGAACACCGCGACTACTATTTGGAAAGACGTTATCCGGCCTTTGGTAACTTAGTGCCACGTGACGTAGCTTCTAGAGCAGCTAAAGAAAGATGTGATGCTGGTTTTGGTGTTAACTCAACAGGCCAAGCGGTGTATTTAGATTATGCAGCAGCCATTGAACGCTACGGTAAAATCGAAGCCAACAAAAACAACTTACACAACCCTGATAAAGCCACGATTATCAAATTAGGTAAAGCAGTGGTTAAAGAAAAGTACGGTAACTTGTTTGATATGTACGCCCAAATCACGGGTGTAAATCCATACAACGAACCAATGCAAATTTACCCTGCGGTGCATTACACCATGGGTGGTTTGTGGGTAGATTACAACTTAATGACGACTGTTCCTGGTATGTATGCAATTGGTGAGGCTAATTTCTCTGACCATGGTGCTAACCGTTTAGGTGCATCTGCATTAATGCAAGGTTTGGCCGATGGTTATTTTGTATTACCATATACCATAGGCGCCTACTTAAGCACTGAAATCAGAACTAAAGCCATTCCAACTGATCATGAGGCTTTCGTAGCTGCAGAGCAAAAGGTAAAATCAACGTTAGAGCAATTGATTAATATTAAAGGCAGCAAATCAGTTGACTACTTCCACAAACGTTTAGGTAAAATCATGTGGGACAACTGTGGTATGGCCAGAAACGCTGAAGGTTTAAAGCAATCTATAGCTGATATTCAAGCTTTAAGAGCAGAGTTCTGGAAAGATGTGAGAGTGCCTGGTACAGCTAATGAATTAAATCAAGAGCTTGAGAAGGCATCGAGAGTTGCAGACTTCCTTGAATTAGGTGAGTTAATGTGTAAAGATGCTTTAGAAAGAAATGAAAGTTGTGGTGGTCACTTTAGAGAAGAGTTTCAAACTGAAGAAGGTGAAGCTTTAAGAGACGATGCCAACTTCAGCTTTGTTTCAGCCTGGGAAATGACCGCAGACAACCAATGGCATTTGCACAAAGAAGAATTAAAATACGAGAACATTAAAATTGCAGCAAGAAGCTATAAGTAATTAGGGTATAGGGTATAGCGTATAGGGTTTAGTTTGATTTTGTTATATGTTGAATTAATCTTATATTTATACTAAAACCTAAAAATTATGAATAAATTAAAGTCTTATAAAGAACTTTTGGTATGGCAAAAAGCTATTGACATTTCATTGGAAGTGTATGTTCTAAGTCATGCTTTTCCAAAGGAAGAAGCATTTGGTTTAACCAACCAAATAAGAAGGGCATCTAATTCAATATCCTTAAATATAGCTGAAGGTTATTCTAGAAATTCTACTAAATCTTACTTGAATTTTCTAAATATTGCCCAAGGTTCTTTATTAGAACTAGAATCAGGATTAATTCTTGCTGAGCGACTACAATTTGTAAAGCCTGAAAATTTTAAAAAACTTTATACTTTAATAACAGAAGAAAGCAAAATGCTTAGTTCAATAATGAGAAAAATTGAAATCAAAACCCTAACCCCTAACCCCTAGACCCTAACCCCTAAATAAGATGAAAATTACATTAAAAGTTTGGAGACAAAAAAACACCTCAACTAGAGGTCAATTTGAAACTTATAAATTAGACCATGTTTCTGAAGATATGTCATTCTTAGAAATGTTTGATGTATTGAATGAGCAGTTAATCAACGAAGGTAAAGAGCCAGTTGTGTTTGATCATGATTGCCGCGAAGGCATTTGTGGTATGTGCAGCATGTACATCAATGGCAGACCGCATGGCCCTAAGCATGGTGTAACTACCTGTCAATTGCATATGCGTTCATTCAAAGATGGCGATATCATTGTGGTAGAGCCTTGGAGAGCAGCTGCCTTCCCTGTATTAAAAGATTTATCTGTAGACCGTTCTGCATTTGACCGCATTATGTCTGCCGGTGGATTCGTTAGCGTCAATACTGGTAATGCTCAAGACGCCAACAATTTACCAATTGGTAAAGAAGTCGCTGATGAAGCCTTTATGAGTGCTGCTTGTATTGGATGTGGTGCTTGTGTTGCAGCTTGTAAAAACGCTAGTGCTATGCTATTTGTTTCTGCTAAAGTATCTCAGTTGGCTTTATTGCCACAAGGACAACCTGAAGCCAGAAAACGTGTATTAGCGATGGTGAATCAAATGGATGCTGAAGGCTTTGGCGCATGTACCAACACTGGAGCTTGTTCTGCTGAATGTCCTAAAGAAATCAGTTTAAGCAATATTGCTCGCATGAACAGAGAATATTTGTCTGCTGGATTAATCAACGAATAACTCTAATCCATTAATATAATCTTAAAGGCACCTTTGGGTGCCTTTTTTTATGCATTCTGCTCACTTATAAATACCTTCGTGTAATGTTTGTTAGTCGGAATCATTTATTGGCTTTTGTGCTCGTCTTATGTTGTTCACAAGCGCTTCTGTCTAAAACCATTAAGCCTGTATATGATTTCAGGCAAATGGCCTTGCCTATGGTTGGGACATCTGCTCACGGGCATACTTTTCCTGGCGCTACTTTGCCCTTTGCTATGGTGCAATTAAGTCCTGATACCCGCATAGACGGTTCCTGGGATGGTTGCAGTGGTTACCACTACAGTGATAGCATCATTTATGGTTTTTCACATACCCATTTGAGTGGTACAGGTTGTAGTGATTACGGCGATATTAGCTTTCTGCCGACGTTTTCAGCATATCCGCTCAGAACTTATGTGCCCTCAGGGAATGCACCTATTACTTTTCATCACGCATCAGAAAAAGCAGAGCCTGGTTATTATGCTGTAAAACTCAGTAATGGTATTCAAGTTGAATTAACCAGTACCAATCGCGTTGGGTTTCAGAAATACACCTATGATAAAGATGGTTTTACTTGGATCAGCCTCGATTTAGAACACCGCGATGAATTGCTTGAAGGCAAAATCAATCAAATAGATGCTCAGACCTTTTCTGGTTTAAGGCGCTCAAAGGCTTGGGCTCAAGACCAATGGGTATATTATTATTTTCAAATCAATAGAGAGGCGGATAAAGTTGAAATTCAGCAGAATGCCAAAGGGGAGTATAGTTTGCATTTGGGTTACACGGTAAAAAAAGGCGAAAATATACTCATTAAAACA
>JAURIG010000060.1 GCA_030832905.1 Bacteroidota bacterium | reverse complement strand
TGATATGCTTTTACAGCGCTCTCTACTCAATGTTTACAGGCGTTTTGAATCCAATGCAAAAGCCCGTTATGATGCCATGGTGCAATTGGTCCAAATAGGAGAAAGGCCAACCATTGATAGTGTTGAATCTTATATACAGTTAAAGTCTAGAAACATTGATTTAAGTGCAACACAATTGGAATTTAACAAACAATTGTTTGATGTAATGTCTAAAATGCAAATGCCTCAATTGTTTGCTTACAAAGTGGAGGTTAGCAATCAATTGGATTCTATGTACCAGTCGAGTGTAAAGTATATGTCTGCTTTAACTCAAGCAACAGCTTCACATCCTATCATACAACAAGCTCAAGCCAAACAAGGTGTTTTAGGGGTTGATTTAAAACTTAAAAAAGAGCTTATAAAACCAGTGCTTGAAGTCAATTATCAATTCATTCAATCTAAGGGTTTGCAAAATCCAATATGGTTTGATTTGAACCAATATAAATTAAGTGCAAGGTTGTCTTTCCCTCTTTATTTTAGGAAATCAGTCAATGAGTATCAATTATCGAAGTATTGGTTGCAAAACAATCAATTGGATATCAATACCAAGCAAATTCAATTATCGGCAAAGGCAGCATACATTCAATCCAATAGTATTGCACTTTTGGGGCAAATTTCAGATGCTCAAAATTTAAAGCAATTGAATGATCAATTATTTGAAGCTGAACAAATCAAGTTTGAGCATGGTGAAAGTTCATTGTTCTTATTGAACACCAGAGAAATTAGAGCGCTTGAAGCGGAAATCAAATTAATGAACTTGAAACTTAAAGCCATCAAATGGGCTTTAGAATATAAATATCTAAATGCGTCCATTTTGGATTGATCATGGTGTTTTTGTATTGCTATAAGTGTATTTTTGTTAAACGATATGTTGCAATACAGACCCTCTTGGTGGGATCAATCAGTCTTATTGAAGCCTTTTGACTTTGGGGTTCTTGGCGCTGGTTTAATAGGTAAACAAATTGCCATAAAATTAAAGCAAAAATACCCAAAGGCAAGGGTAGCAATGCTTGACAGATTACCTATTCCGTATGGTGCTTCCACTAGAAATGCTGGTTTTGCCTGTTTTGGAAGTGTTACTGAAATCCTAGATGATTTATCTCATACCAATTCCACAGAGGTATTAAATACCCTGCAAAAAAGACAAAGGGGCATACAACAATTGGTGAAAGAATTTGGGGCCGATGCCATAGGTTTTTCTCCTACAGGAAGTTATGAGCTTTTCTACGATGAACAAGGGTTTGAAATGGCCAGTCAGGCTATGCCAAGCATCAATCAAATGATTAAAGAGGTAACTGGTGTGCAATCTGTTTTTGAACCAGTAAGTACCACAGATTTGCGCACAGGTTTTTATACCAAAGGCTTATTCAATCCTCATGAAGGTATGTTGAATTCTGGCAAATTAAATCAAACCATTACAGAAAAGGCGCTAAGCATTGGCGTTATACCTATGTTTGGCTATGATGTTGAACGCATAGTTGCCAATGATCAAGGGTATGAAATACTTGCCACCAATCAAATGCAATTGCAATGTCAACAATTGATCATAGCTAACAATGCTTTTGCTGCTCAGTTTTTGCCCGAAGAGGATATCCAAGCCGCCAGAGGACAAATTCTGCTCACCAAACCTATTCCAGACCTTCATTTAAAAGCCATTTACCATGTTGATCAAGGGTATTATTATTTCAGATGCCTCGACAATAGAATCCTTTTAGGCGGCGGAAGGCAACATTTTAGAACTGCAGAAACGACCTTTGGGTTTGAGGGTAGTGAAGAAGTTAGAAACCATTTGTTACAGTATTTAAGTACTTATATTTTGCCTGGTCAAGCATTCGAAATAGAGACTGCTTGGAGTGGTATAATGGCTATGGGAAAGGAAAAGCTACCAATTGTGAAAACCATCAATAGTCATTTGAGCTGTTGTGTGAGAATGAGTGGTATGGGGGTTGCCTTAGGTCCGGTTTTAAGTGATGAAGTGGTCAGTTGGTATTAAAGCCTTATGAAATTAGAAGCATTAAACGAGGTAAAAAAACAATTAAAAGGACTTGACTCAAAAGAGTTACTGGCCATAGTATTGCGTTTAGCTAAACATAAAAAAGAGAACAAGGAACTCTTGCAATATTTACTATCCTACAAATCTCAAGAAACCCTCTATGTCGATGCAGTGAAGGCAATGATTGATGAGGCTTTTGCAATCATTGAGCCCAATAAAGGGGCCTATGTTTTTGCTAAACAAGTTCGAAAAGTACTCAGGGTAGTCAATAAACACATTAAGTTTTCTCAATTGCCAACCACTGAGCTTGAGTTGTTGATACATTTTTGTCAGCAATTACAAGCTTATGCATTTGCAGATAAACCCATTACCGCCATATTATTAATCTATGACAGGCAGCTTATTCGCATTGATAAAACTTTGACTAAACTTCATGAAGATTTGGTCTATGATTATCGTTCAGCCATTGAAAAATTAGTAGTTAAGTCCTAAACTTTCGACCCATTAAAGTGTTATGCTTTAGTACAAGAATAAATTAGTATTTTTGCACCTTTATGAGTCAAATGGAATCTACAGACAGAATAGTAAAATCGCCCGTCGGCAACCAATTACATTGTAAAAATTGGGTTACAGAAGCCGCATATAGAATGTTGATGAATAACCTGGATCCAGATGTGGCGGAAAAGCCAGAGAATTTGGTCGTGTATGGAGGCACAGGAAAAGCAGCCCGCAACTGGGAGAGTTATCATTTGATTGTAAAAGCCCTCGAAGACCTCAATGAAGACGAAACTTTATTAGTGCAGTCAGGCAAACCTATAGGGATATTGCCTACCCATAAAGATGCCCCAAGGGTCATTATTTCAAACTCTCAGTTGGTGCCTCATTGGGCCAATTGGGAACATTTCAGAGAATTAGAAGCCAAAGGGCTTATGATGTATGGCCAAATGACTGCTGGCTCATGGATTTATATTGGTTCACAAGGCATTGTTCAAGGCACTTATGAAACCTTTGCAGAATGCGCCCGTCAGCACTTTAATGGCACTTTAAAAGGCACCTTGAATGTGACAGCAGGTTTAGGGGGTATGGGCGGTGCTCAACCATTGGCCATTACCATGAACGAAGGGGTTTGTTTGGCAGCAGAGATGGAAGAGTGGAGAATCAAAAAGCGTCTTGAAACCCGTTACCTCGATGTCATGACCAAAGACATTGATCAAGCCATTGATATGGCCCTCAAGGCTAAAGCCGAAGGACAAGCAGTTTCAATTGGTGTACATTGTAATGCCGTTGAATTATTAGAGCAATTAAAGGCAAGAAATATAGTGCCTGAAACTTTGACTGATCAAACGTCTGCCCATGATCCATTGGTGGGTTATTTTCCAGAAGGCTATGATGTTGAAAGTGCTGATAGATTAAGAAAAACCGATCCTGATCGATATGTCAAAGAAAGCTATGAGACTATGGTGCACCATGTTAAACTCATGATTGAATTTCAAAACAAAGGCAGTATAGTGTTTGACTATGGTAATAATTTGAGAGGCAGAGCACTAGAACATGGTCTTAGCAATGCATTTGATTTCCCAGGCTTTGTGCCAGCCTTTATTCGTCCACAATTTTGCGAAGGCAGAGGCCCATTTAGATGGGTAGCCTTGAGTGGTAAGCCAGAAGATATATATGCTACTGATAAAAAAATTCTTGAATTATTCCCAGAAGATGAAGGCTTAAAACGCTGGATTAAAATGGCACAAGAGCGCATAGAATTTCAAGGTTTACCAGCCAGAATTTGTTGGTTAGGACAAGGCCAAAGAGAGAAGGCAGGCTTGGCCTTTAATGAAATGGTTAAAAATGGTGAAGTGAGTGCGCCAATCGTAATAGGTCGTGATCACCTTGATACAGGCTCAGTAGCCAGCCCTAATAGAGAAACCGAAGCCATGAAAGACGGTAGTGATGCTGTAGCTGATTGGCCAATTTTAAATGCTTTGATCAACACTGCCGGTGGCGCTTCATGGGTAAGTCTTCACCATGGTGGTGGAGTTGGTATCGGTTACAGTATTCATGCGGGTATGGTAATCGTAGCAGATGGTACAGACGATGCCGCTAGGAGATTAAAACGCGTGTTGCACAATGATCCTGCTATGGGGGTTATCAGACACATGGATGCAGGTTATGATATTGCAACAGATACCGCCAGAAAACACAGACTAGATATTCGCGAGCGCCTAAAATAATGGGGTTTAATTTTCAGCACAATACTTCGCTTAAAGCATTCAATACCTTTGGTCTTGATGTCAAGACAGCTGTGTTTTGTGAAGTAGATAATTTGCAAACCTTAAAACAAGCTTTATCAGAAACCGACCAAACCCAAATGATGTTTTTGGGTGGTGGTAGCAATGTTTTGTTTTGTAATGATTACAATGGCCTAGTCATTCACAATAATATAAAAGGCAAGCAAATAATAGCTGAAACTGACAATGATATTATACTCAAAGCCTACAGTGGAGAGATATGGCACGACCTAGTCATGTATTGCGTAGACCAAGGTTGGGGCGGTATTGAAAATATGTCGCTTATTCCGGGCACTCTTGGGGCAGCACCGATGCAAAATATTGGGGCCTATGGGGTAGAGTTAGAACAAGTTTTTGTGGAGTTAGAAGCTTTGAATCTTCAAACTTTTGAATTGGAAACCTTTAACCGCGAACAATGTCAATTTGCCTATAGAGAAAGCGTGTTTAAGCGCCAATTAAAGGGCAAGTATTTTATCTATTCAGTAAGCATCAAACTGAGTAAACAGCCTAAAATCAATGTGGCTTATGGCGATATTTTAACGGTATTAAATAGTAAAGGCATAGATCCTTCTAATGCAACAATAAAAGATGTTTCCGATGCTGTTATTGCCATTAGATCCGAGAAATTACCGGACCCAAAAGTACTTGGCAACAGTGGTAGTTTTTTTAAAAATCCGACAGTAACTGTTGAACAATTCAATGCACTTCAAAGTCAATATCCTACTATTAAAGGCTTTCCTCAGGCCAATGGGGTTAAAATACCTGCAGCCTGGTTGATAGAACAAGCTGGTTGGAAGGGTAAACAAGTTGGGCAGACAGGCTCTCATGCTAAACAAGCCTTGGTTATTGTTAATTATGGTCATGCAACAGGTCCTGAGATTTATCAGCATGCCCTTAATGTAATTGAAAGTGTTTATGCTCAATTTGGAGTAAAATTAGAACCAGAGGTTAATCTTATACAGTCAGTATCCAATTCTTGAAGACCAAAGCCTTTTTTATACGTGCTGTATTAATGCTGTTTGTTCTCTGTCAATTACAGCGTGCTTCTGCAGCTTTGCCTAAATTTTGGTATACAGGTTATTATTACGATGCTAAAGCCTTGTTCAATAAAAAAGCCTCTGATTATAATGCCAAGCCTTTGAGTCTTGAACAGTCAGTGGACTTCGCTAATCTTTTGTATTTGAGTCAATCTTATGACAGCATGAACCAGGTGATTCAATCGGCTATTGATATTTCCAAATCCCAAAAAGACCTAAATACAGTTTATCAGTTGTATAATTTCATGGTTGAACGCAATCATTTTGCCGGACGGTATTTGTATGCAGAAAAGCGCTTAAAACCATTTCTAAAAGAAGTGCCGACCAATCATCAGGTCTATCCCTTTTTAAAACTTAATCGCATCAAGTTGTTATCAAAATCTTTTCAGTTACAAGGTGGATTACTGCCCCAATATGAATTGGATTCTTTAAAACTTGAGTTCAAGCGATTGGGCGCCTATAAAGCGTTAATTGAAACACTCATATTTGATTACAGTAAAAATGAAATGATGGTAACGACAGATGAGTATGTTAAACAAATGAAACAATTGCCGCCTCCTTATAATCAAATTGGCCTCATGAACATGTATTATCAGGCAAGATCTCAACTCAGAGATGTGGCAATTCTTAATATTGTTTCTGATATTCCAGAGAACTATTACCTGGATTATTTCCGATTTCATATAGCCAGAGCGACGGAGTTTATTAATATCAAAGACAGTGCAGCGGCCAGTCGGTCTTTAACTAAAGCCTACCAAGTCATTTCAAGTTTAGGCGATATTGAAGTGAAACGACATTATACTGGCGTTTATAAGGAATTTATTGCTTGGTTTGAAGTCTTGCCCAATGCCCCTCGACCTTTAATTCGATTAGATGAGTACGATTATCAAGGGCGATTATTGGCTTCAAATGAAATAGCAAAAGATCTATTGTTGGAAGCTCGTCAAGCACTGCAAGATGAGCAACTGATGAATGTTTATTTTAAAATCATATCTATTGTTATTGCAGTCGTATTGAGTATTGTGTTGGCTTTCTATTTAAGGGCACATAATTTATTGAAACGCGCCAACATTCAAAGGCAATGGTTTATTACAGCACTTAGTCATGATTTGAGAAGTCCTTTGGCTCAAATTGCAAGATCTGTTGACCAAGGGGCTGATGCTAAAGCTACCAAGAAGCTATTGGTTCAATTAGAGTATCTGCTCAATGATACACTTGAGATGGCAATCGACACTCAAGCTAAACGCGGCAATCATTTTGAAGATTTTGACCTGCTTGAAATGATTGAAAATACCTTGCTCGATTTGGATTTCGTATTTAAATATATGCAAATTCATTGTGACAATCAAATTCAAACTGAATACATACTAAGGGGAAATAAAAATGGGATTAAAATTGTCCTTAGAAATATCTTATTGAATGCTGCTAAACATAATTATGCGAATGGACATATTGTGCTGTCAATTCGCTCTGAATCCCCTTTGGTGCTATTAGTCGAGAACAGTGTTAAACCCAATTTGAATGTTGATCAAAAAGGCACAGGTACTCAATTGATCCAATATTTTACACAGCAAAACAATTTGAAATATCGATTGGTTTTAAATGAGCATTCCGCTCAAGCTGAGATTCAATTTAAAAACTAGTTTTTTGTACCGTTGTAGTATGCTTTATAATGATGTCATTGATGACAGGTTTATAGATTCTGCCCACCGGAATTTTAGAACCCTCCTTAAGGGCAATATCGCCGGCTTCAATGGCCTCAATAAAATCAATATTCACAATATAAGACCTGTGAATTTGCTTGAACAAAGTAGCTGGTAATTCGTTGACTAAAGATTTTAAGCGTTTGAATACACTAATACTGCGTTGTTCTGTTAAATGTAGGTTTAAATATTCACCATTGGCCTCAATGTAGATCAACTCGTTAAAGGCAATTTTGTGGTATTTATTCTTGCCACTTTGTAAAAAGAAAAAATTCAAATCATTGTTTTGGCTATTCAATTGAATTTTTCTAAAAGCCCTTTCTAAAGCAGTATACAATTGCTCTGATTGGATTGGTTTGGTTAAGTAATGTAATGCTTCGTGTTCATAGCCATTTAAAGCGTATTCAGGGTAAGCACTTATAATGATCAACTCTGGGGAGTAGGGAAGTTGCTCCCAAATCGAGAGAATGTTGTCTTTGCCAATTTTAATGTCGGCAAAGACCAATTGCACCTCATTTGTTTTTATGCAGTGCTTAAACGCTTCAATGTTATTGAATGCGCCTATTTCAGAGAATCTTTTATCTAATTTAAGAAGGCTTTTAAGGTGCTTAAGGTCTTCGGCCTCGTCTTCAATTATAGCGTAGTGAATCATTGTTTAAGTAATTTCAAAATTCTAATAAATTCATTTAGATTACAATAAGTGGAATTGATTGAGAATGGGTTTTATTATTTCATCTATTTAAAATTGTTGTTCGTATGTTAAATCATGTATTTTATTGAATCTTGTAGATAACTATAGACGGATGTATGCAATTACCTACAATTATCGAATTAAGCGATTAGGTTAAATTAAATCCGACATAATGACCAATAAAAAGCTAAATTTTGTCGTTAAAATGTCATTTTTATTCAATGAAATGCTTAAAATAGTCATTTTGATATTAAAAACATCATTTAGACAATAAAAAAAGGCTTCAATTTGTGAACTCATTTAAAATTACATGAACATGCATTTAGGTAAACAAATCAAAATTGCTCGCATAACTAAGGGCATTACGCAACAAGATCTTGCAGATAAAATCAATAAAACCCGTCCTTTGATTTCTTCAATTGAACAAACTGGAAGGGTTAACATTTACACTTTAAAACAAATTTGTCAGGTTTTAGATATGGACTTTAAAAAGGTATCTAATTCAACCCAGATTGATATGTTGGTTAACAAAGATGAAGACAGAATTGAAAAATTAACTGCAGACATCACCAACCTTAAAAGAGAAAATAAAATGTTGTTAGAGTTGGTTGAAACTCAAAAAGAAACCATTCAATTATTAAAAAGCCGCAAGTAATTGCAATCGTATTTAATTAAAAAAAGCCGAGTTTAACTCGGCTTTTTTCATGGGGTAAAATTATTGGTTTAATGATTGATGATGAGCTTTTGTTGAGCAATCACTCTGCCAGCCTCTTCTAATTGGATAAAGTATAAGCCACTGTCATAGTTTTGGGTGTTAAGATAATATTTACCACTATTGTTGTACAATTGGGTTTCGTTTATCAAACGGCCATTAATGTCCAATAGTTTACAAGTTAAGCCTTCGATAGGTCTTTCAAAGACATAATCCATACAACTGATTTGATTACTAGGATTAGGGTAGATAGACCATCTGAATTGCTCTACTGTGTTTATCATTATATGCGTATTCAATGAATCGCAGTTTGGTAGGGCCATACAGACGGTTTTAAAACATGTTCTACCACTTGATTGCTCTGTTAGTATAACTTTGAAACATATAATTGGATCGTGAGGATTAATGTCTGTAAAGCTCACATCAAAACTTTGCATTCCGGTGCCAATAACATTAGGATTGATGTTGTTAAAGTTGCCGGCATTTATAGGTGAAATGCTAACATTAGCATTGCCTGAGAATGGATTCATTACAGTTAAGTCTAAATCATAAGTCCAACCGTTATTGTCTCTTTCATGGCAATGAGCGCACATGCCATAAACGCCGATAGAACAACTGTCTTGTGGGCAAGGTTTATAATCGCGTTTGAATGAATCTTTGCATATTTTTTGAGTAATTGAGTCAAAAGCATACAAATAAATAGTTCCTCCTGTATTAATAGGAGGCAAGTCAGTATATGTATAACAGATGTTTTGCAAACCATTGTTAATGATTACAGGGTTGTTAACAAAGCTGCCTGCTGTTGAAGTGATAGTAAAAGTTGAACCATTGCTGCCACTCCAATTAACATCCATGCATACGTAATATTGGTTATTACCATTGGCGTCTTGGCCAATACAATTAAACTGAGTGATCTTGCTCGCTATTTTACAATCTTTATTGAAACAATCAGGTAATTTAAAGCAAATGCTGGTATCGCAATGTTGATTGCCTTGAATCATTTGAATGGTAATACAAGCATAATTACTATGAGGCAATTGGTCAGTAAAAGTTGCCGTGATGTTGTTATAGCCATTGCTTAAACTACTTGGCGTAACATTGCTAATAGAACCTTGGTTACTACTCATTGACAAATTAGTGCCTGAGCCCATACTATTGAATATATTCAGATTAAGGGTATATGTAGGATTGCCATTAGCATCTATCGGTGCACAGTTTACCTGAATGCTTGGATTGAAAATACATCCACCACAATGAACAAATTGTATATCAAAAGGCTCGGACTCATCTGCACAACCATTGGCTGTAATCACTTTAACAGAATATGTGCCTGACTGGTATAATGGAATATGGAACGTATCATTAGTTGCCCAAGCAATTGGATTGCCATTATATAACCATTGGTAGCTAGCATAGCCTGGAGGGGCGAACCATACAAGTTGTGTTACAGAATCACATATATCATAACAACCGCTTTTGAATCCACAAAAATCTGGGAGAGGATGTATCATGCTAGAAGCGCTTGCCTTACAGCCAAAGCTATCAATAACAGTTACAGAATAGGCGTTGGCAATTCCTGTTTGCATGGTGTCATTAGTAATGCCATTGCTCCAATAAAATTGATCAATACCAGGTGATGTACTTGTAGCTATTAACTGGTTGATTTGTCCTGCACAACCAGAGTTATTGTTAGTGATGCTGACATTTGGAACACTATGTAATTGAAAGTTTAAAGTGTCAACACCTAGACAAGTATCAGGGCTAGTCACTTGAACCACTAATTGATGCCAGCCTAAGCTTAAATTGTAAGTATTTACATTAAAGCTGTTGCTGTTGTTGAATTGTGCAGAATTATCTAAGAGCCATTGGAAATTGGATCCGTTGATATTTGGATAATTAGCGGTAAAAGTATAATTGCTACCTTTGCAAACATCCATTGGTCCTATGATGTTAGGTTTTGGTTTTGATTTAACTAATACATTGATAGGGTTTGTGATGTAAAAACAGCCTTTGCTGTCAGTCAGTTCAACAGAATA
>JAURIG010000005.1 GCA_030832905.1 Bacteroidota bacterium | reverse complement strand
TACCACGATTCAGCGGCAGCTATTGTTGTGGGTGGTCAAATCATTGCCGCCGCACAAGAAGAACGTTTTACAAGAATTAAACATACTTCAGACTTTCCATACGAAGCGGTTAAATATTGTTTAGAAGCATCTGGATTAAGCTTGAATGAATTAGATGCAGTGGTATTCTATGATAAGCCATTCTTAAAATTTGAACGCTTATTAGAAACTTATTATGCCTTTGCGCCTAAAGGTTTATTATCGTTTTTAAAGGCCATTCCGATATGGCTCAATGAGAAATTATTCTTAAAGAAACAGCTCAGAACAGCTTTAAAAAGTATTAATGATGATAACAAGGTGCAGGTACCTATTTTGTTTCCTGAACACCATTTATCTCATGCTGCAAGTGCCTATTATGCTTCGCCATTTAATGAATCCGCTATTCTAACCATAGATGGTGTAGGAGAGTGGACTACTGCATCAATTGCTTATGGCGAAAACAAGCAAATTAAGATTTTAAAATCTATGCAATTCCCCCATTCAGTTGGGTTATTGTATTCTGCATTCACTTATTATTTGGGCTTTACAGTTAATTCAGGTGAGTATAAATTAATGGGATTAGCGCCTTATGGTGAAGCCAATGCCGATCAAACGAAACAGTTCATTGCTACCATAAAAAAAGAATTGATAGACATTAAACAAGACGGCTCTATTTGGTTGAATCAAAAGTATTTTACCTATACCTCTGGTTTGCGAATGGTGAATGATGAGCAATGGCAAAAATTGTTTGGTATTAGGAAAAAAACAGAAGAAGACACAATAGAACAAGCACATTGTAATTTAGCATTAGCTATTCAAACAGTAACGGAAGAAATAGTTCTAAAAATGGCTGCTACTGCAAAAGCCATAACCGGTTCAAAACATTTGTGTTTGGCTGGTGGTGTGGCCTTGAATTGTGTAGCCAATGGCAAACTCATTCAAAACAATGTATTTGATGATGTCTACATTCAACCTGCATCAGGCGATGCCGGAGGTGCATTGGGCGCTGCACTAGCGGTCAGTCATATGTATTTTGATGAGCCTAGACCTAAACAAACGGGTTCTGATTTAATGCAAGGCACCTATTTAGGTCCTGAATATTCTGACAAAGAGATTGAGACTATGGCAAAGCGAATGAAAGCCGTATTCACTCAAAAATCAAATGATACAGAATTGTTTAATGAAATTGCAGATAAAATAGCTCAGGGTATGGTGATTGGTTGGTTTCAAGGTCGTATGGAGTTTGGTCCTAGAGCCTTAGGCAATCGCAGTATTATTGGTGACGCACGCCATCCTGAAATGCAAAAAAAGCTCAATTTAAAAATCAAATACAGGGAAGGGTTTAGGCCATTTGCACCATCGGTATTAGCAGAAGATTGTGCTCAATATTTTGATTTGAACACCAGTTCACCCTATATGCTATTGGTGGCGCCGGTGCTTGAAAGCAGACGATTGCCAAAGCCAGATAACTACCAACAAATGACTTTATGGGAAAGATTATATGCTAAACGCAGCGATATTCAATCTGTAACCCATTTGGATTATTCTGCAAGAATACAAACTGTTCATGCTGATACCAACCCGAAGTATCATGGCTTAATATCAGCCTTTAAACAAAAAACCAATTACGGACTTGTAGTGAATACCAGTTTTAACGTCAGAGGGGAGCCAGTGGTTTGCACACCAGAAGATGCCTTTAGATGTTTTATGGGCACAGAAATGGATGTATTGGTGCTCAATAATTTTGTTTTTTATAAGACCGATCAACCCGATTATACCAATCAGGAAAAATGGTTTAGAACATTCAAAAAGGATTAAATCATGAAGAAATTCATTGCGGTTTTAATAGGTTGCACAATAGCGTTCGCGCTCTGTGAATTGATTTTACGTTTATACAATCCTTTTCAATCCAGAATTCGCGGACAAGAAATCATACTGAAAAGTCATTTAAAAAAGACCATTCAAATTCAACCATCTATTAAAGGGCTCAGCGAAACCATTCATTATAGCACTAATGAACTGGGCTTTAGAGGCCCTGCAAAACCTAGCCAATGGGATGCTAGTAAAACCATAATCACAGTTGGAGGAAGCACAACGGAATGTTCTTTACTAGACGATGATTCTACTTGGCCACAACAATTGTATAAGCTCATGCATGCTAAACAATCTAATGTATGGATCAATAATGCTGGTATTGATGGTTGTTCAACTTTTGGGCATTTAATATTGATGCGTGATTACATTGTGAAGCTAAAACCAAACTATGTGGTATTTATGGTTGGTATTAATGATTTAGCCAAACAAGATTTTGCTCAAGAAGATGGTTTTTTATTGAATAGAAAAGAGTCCTTTTTTCGTTCATTCATTAAACGCTCAGAATTCATAACCACACTTTCCAATGTGTATGAAGCACTCAAAAGCCATAAAGCGAGTGTAGCCCATGGCAGCTCTCCCTACGACTATCAAAAAAATGATTTTAATTTGATGGATAGTATTGCAAGAACAAACAATGATATTAAACTGCAAACATGGTTGAAAGCCTACCAAAAAAGACTCGAAGCTTTGATCCAAATTTGCAAACGTAACCATATTCAAACTGTATTTATTACTCAGGCCAAATTTGACGATGCCAATGCTTATTCATGGCAAGTTATGCAAGCCTATAATGAGACATTAAAAACCACATGTAATCAATACCAAATCCCTTGTATTGATTTAGCCAATCAACTCCCTAAAAAACCTGAATACTTTTACGATCAAATTCATTTTTCAAATGCTGGTGCTCGTCAAGTGGCCGCTATTTTATACCCTCAATTAAGTCAAATCATCAAATAATACATATGGAATTTTTAAAAGATTTATGGCAATTTATGAAACAGAGAAAAAAGTTCTGGTTATTGCCAATAGTCATTGTCTTATTGTTTTTGGGCATCCTGTTATTGGTTGGTAGCTCAAGTACATTAGCACCATTCATTTATTCATTATTTTAATGTCAAATTCATTTACCTCAAATCCGCCTAAAACCCTGTTGACAATCTCAACAGGCCTTTTGGTTTTGTATTGGTACCAAGCTTATCACAATCCAATTTTATTGTATACTGCAATAGGTATTGGTATCATAGCTATAACAAGTCAATACTTGAGTCTTCAAATTGAAAAAGTATGGTTTGGTATAGCTAAATTTTTAGGTTTTATTATGCCAAAAATCATTCTAAGCATTGTGTTTTTTTGTTTCCTTTGGCCCATCGCTCAATTGTCAAAATTATTCAGAAAAAACGATGCACTTCAGTTAAAAAATAACAGTTCATCAATGTTTGTTGATTCAGTAACAATTTACGACAAACAGTATTTTGAAAACATGTGGTAATTATGCAGCAAGCCCTTAAGCAACACCCCTATATTCAAGCTATCAGAGCACTTCATTTGCAACACAATGACCGCAAAGCATTTCACCAATCTGCGGGGCCTATTTTAACTGAAATGGGCAATGACTCAGCCTTTTTAAGTCTTGTAGCAGAAACCAATTTAAACGATCCGATTTTTATTCATCAGAAATGGTCTTTATACAATATCCCTTGTTTGTATATTTATGAAGATGAAGATATGTACCTTAAAATACATTTCTTTCCCACCTTAAAAGACTATACAAAAGGTACTGCAGCGCATTGCATTCACCATCATAACAATTATATTTTAACCACGGCGGCTATATTTGGTTCTGGTTATGAGAGCATGTTGTTTGATAAGGCTATTCAAATCGATCCGGTTAGCAAGCAAGCTAAGTTGAAGATTGCAAAAAGATTTACTCAAAAAGAATTTCCGGTACATACTATTGATGCTTGGGAGCCCCATGTTGTATACCAACCAGAGCTTTTTTCTGCAACTTTACAGCTTTGGACGCCAGATAAAATCAGATCAACAGACAAGCTAAGACATTGGCCTTTGATAAAAGCATTTAAAACACCTTTAAGGCAATTAATCAACTGGCTTAAACTAGAAAACATATTTGGCATTTCAGCTGCTAAAACCCACCAATTTTACCCAGAAGGCAATCATTTTAAGGCCATCGATGAAGCAGACTATTTTGCGCCAACCAGAAAAGCTGTTGGACCTGAAGTGGAGTTTTACAGCATGCAAACCATCTGTTACTTTTTGCAAAAGAAGGCTTTGCTCAGCCCAACTTTTTTAAGTGATTTGATTAACAGTCAATCATTGCCTAAACATTATTTACCCTTGTTTGAAGCGCTTTTGAACCAGCAAGACATTGAACAAACCTATGCTAAAACCAGCATCAATATTCCTCAAGGCAATTATACCTTAGACGATGTTGTAAAAGCCGCGCAATAATGCGTATTCTATTCTATTCTCCTCATCCTACCCACGACATCGTAAGCGATGTTGGTTATGCCATACATCAAAGGCAAACCATTGCTGCTTTTAGAGCATTAGGGCATGAGGTTTTACCTGTCATTTTAGGCGGTACAGATGCTGGTAATTTAACCCTTAAATCCAATCAAAATTATCAAGCATCAAAGCATAAAAAGTTGATCAAACAATGTCTTCCAAAATGGCTTTGGACCTCATTGAATAATTTGGTTTTAAGACAACATGATGCCAAGGCAAAAGCGATTTTAGAAAAAGCCATTGCTACCTTTAAGCCTGATTTGCTCTACGAACGATCAGAATATCTTCAAGACTCTGGGGCTTTAATGGCCAAAAAGTTTGGATTGCAGTATTATCTCGAAGTCAATGCCCCATTGGTTCAAGAAATGTATGGGTTTGAAGGCTATTCATTGTACCATAAAAAAGCACATAAAATTGAACGTTTCAAATTGTCTGCAGCACATAAAATCATTGCCGTATCTAGTGCATTAAGCCATTATTTATCTGAGCAATATAACATTACTGCGAATAAATTTTTGGTACAACCAAATTGTATCAATCCTGAACAAGCTCAAAATGCAGATGCTCAGAAGGCGCATAAAATCAATGCATTCAATAAGTCTTCTAGAAAGGTTATAGGATTTGTTGGTTCTATGTTTCCATATCATGGCGTTGATAAGCTGATTGCTGCTTATAAGCACGTACAAGCTAAGCACAGCAATATACTCTTATGTATTATGGGCGATGGTGTGGTTTTACAAGACTTAAAACAAATGGTTAAAGACTTGAATTTAACCGATTCAGTGTTGTTTACAGGCCAAATTCCTCACTCTGAAATCATGCATTATATAGCTGCTACTGATATTTGTATAATGGCAGAATCTAATTGGTACGGCTCTCCAGTCAAAATTTTTGAATACGGCTTAATGGGTAAACCAATCATTGCACCTGCAACAATGCCTGTTCAGGATGTGATGCAAGATCAAACAGATGGATTACTTGTAAGCAATCAACCAGAAATGATTGCAAATGCCATAAACACCATGTTGGAGCAACCAGATTTTGCGAAGCAAATGGCTCAGCATTTTCATGAAAAGGTGATGACCAATTATACCTGGCAACAAGCGGCTTTAAACACGTTGAATACATGAGGATTGCTTTTATTACAGATGGCATTTTTCCTTTAGTGATAGGCGGCATGCAAAGGCACTCTTATTACATGGTTAAATACCTTACACGCAATCAAATTCATGTTACACTGATCCATTGTAAGTCACCTAATCAAAGCCTTGGTATTAAGGATGTTTTTACTGAAGCTGAGTTGGCCTATATTGATCACATTGAGTTAGCTTTTCCAAGTGGTAATCGATTGCCAGGGCATTATATAATCGACTCTTATGCTTATTCTAAACAGGTATTTGAAGTATTGAAACCACAGTTAAATCAATTCGATTTTATTTATGCTAAAGGATTTACAGCTTGGTATTTGATCAAACAAAAGCAGCAGCAGCAGCATTTGAATTGTCCACCTATTGGCGTAAAGTTTCATGGCTATGAGATGTTTCAAAAGCAAGCCAATTTCAAGACCTATTTGACATCTGTTTTGTTGGCGCCATTTGTAAAATGGAATACCAAACACGCCGATTATGTGTTTTCATACGGCGGAAAAATTACAGACATCATTCAAGCTTTAGGTGTTGCCAAAAACAAGATCATTGAATTGCCAAGTGGCATTGAAACAGAATGGTTGCATGCCAGCAAGAAACAATCCGATACAATTAAATTTGTATTCATGGGTAGATATGAAAGGCGGAAGGGCATTGAAGAATTGAATCAAGTGCTTCAAATTCTCCTTAACAATCATATTCGATTCGAGTGTCATTTCATAGGACCAATTCCTGAAGACAAACAAATTCATTCAGAAGCAGTGAAATATCATGGCACTATAACCAATAGTAAAGACCTGCAAAACAGGCTTGATCAAATGGATGTTTTAGTTTGTCCGAGTTGGAGTGAAGGCATGCCCAATGTGATCATAGAAGGGATGTCTAGAGCTTGCGCAGTTATTGCAAGCGATGTTGGGGCTGTGAGTGAATTGGTTAATCCTAGCAATGGCATAATGATTAAGCCAGGCGATAAAAAAGCACTGCAAAAGGCAATGGAACATTTTATAGCGCTTCCTAAGAATGAGTTGCAAACAATGCAAAACAATGCCATGCAACACATTCAAGCGCATTTTGTTTATGATGCCATTATTCGAAAATTAATCAGCACAATTCAATCAACCATACAGTCATGAAATACATCAAACAACTGCATTTACCAGTCCTAATTTTGTATATGTTATTGGCATTTCCTATGTTTTATTTTGCCTATAAATTTGGCATTTTATTGCAAGGCTATAAAGACGCTGAATCCTATTTAAAGTTATACGAAAACTTAAGTTCTTCTGGTGTAGAATCGCCTTTTAATATGCGCTTAATTAGCGCGAGTATTATCCATTTTATGGGTAAGTTTGGTTGGTGTTATTCAACTGAATGCGCAATTGATGCATTTCCTCAGTTTAACAAAGTGTATTATTTCAACAATTTATTTTTCAATTTTTTCTGCATCGCACTTACGTCTTATTCTATTTGTATAAGCTTTATAAAATTGGGGATATCAAAATGGTTATCATTTATGTCTGGCATGTTGTATTTGCTTGGTTTTGGTACATTGTTTTATTTAATGATGCCGGGCCCTGATGCTTTTTCAGTATTAGTGTTTACCTGGCTTTTGTATTTTTATTTACAAAAACATGTTGCAGTTGTACCCTTCTTTTTAATCCTAATTTTACAAAGAGAATATTACTTTTTAGTCTTTATGATTGTGGCCATAATGGATTTTATAAAATCAAAAGACAGGTATTATTTATTGGTTTGGTTGTTGAGTATTTTGTGTTTCTTAACCTATTTCATTTTAAGAAAAACCATTTTTCACACCCACCATTGGGCCCATCAAACCTCACCACAGTTTTTGTTACACACACTATTTAACAGCGATCTTCAGCCCATTCAATTGATCAAACAAACCGCTATGACCATGAATATTTTCTTCATTTATTTAGGTCTGATAGTCTATAAATGGCAAAAGGGTTTAAGCATCAATAAACACTATTTAGTCGTGTTAATATTAGTCCTTTTTGAAATTACCATATTGAGCTATGCCGCTACTTTCGGCACCAATAACGGCAGGTATTTTTATCTCAATATACCTTTTATCTTATATTTGATTTGTTTGGAATTAAAACCGCTAGAATCCAAACTGATTTCAAGCCAATCTTAAGGCTTTTTCTTTGAGTTTTTTCTCTACTATTTTTCGACTGATATAGTACATAAAGAAAAACAAGAAAAACCCATTACCAAAATAATTGCCTGTTCTAATCAATCTAATGATAAACAGGATAAATATACCTTGATTTATTAAGGTATAATCTCTCAGCTCAGGGTCATCGTAACCTTTCAGGTAGAGTAGGTTTCTAAACATGAAACCGAAGAAAAGCCCTAATCCCAACAAACCCGTTTCCGACATTAATCGAACAAACAGTGAATTGGCGTCTGCAGTATTAAATACGCCATACCTCACCACAAAGTCATCGTCAAAATAGCGTTTGAAATGTTTGCGGTAGTTGTTTTCGTGAGTGCCAAGCCCTGTGCCCGTTAATGGGTAATCTTCAAAAGAAGCTTTAGCGATTATGAAATTAGAATAAAGGGCAAAACTGCTGGTATTGAGTAGTTCAATATCTTTCTTTTGAGTAGAGTTGGTTGAGAAGGCATACAGTGTATGCGTCAACTTAATATTAAACTCCTTCCACTGTTTTTGTATGTTTCCGAAAGCCGTTACTAAGCCTATAACAAGTACAGGTAGCAAAACAATTTTCCAGCTTCTAAAAGACATGTATTTTTTGTCGACCAACCAGAAAAATGCAATCCCTACAATACCAATGGCTCCTGCAGATGAAAAGGTAAAAATAAAACAGGTAGCTAATACCAATAGCAATACAATGTTCCCGATTTTAGAATTTACTCGCTCAAAAATGGTGGATTTGTAAAACACAAAAAACAGTGCAGGCAATAAGGCAACTGCTAAAAAGTAAGGTTCCCCCATGATGCCAAATATTCTGTAAAAGCCTGCAGTTGTTAGCCTAATTTTCTCATTGATGTGAATGCCTGACAAGTTCAGCACTTCTTCTAAAAGCCCTTCTAAGGCCACAAAAAATGCCACGAAAACATACATTCGAAAAATGCGTTTTATTTCAAAGTTATTGTTCGCCAAGAAACTATAGTAAGCAATGGAGGTAAATAGAACCCCAACAAATTGTTTGAGTACACCTAAAGTAAACGACTGTTCTAAAGTGCAAGTAATTAATGTAGAAACGCCTAATGCAATGATACTCCACATGAACCATTTAGGGATTAATCGCCAGTTCCTATGCGTATTGACGTAGAGTCCAATATTCAAAAAGAATATTATGTAGTAAACATAAAAATCAAATGGAATTTGATAGCGGAATAAAATAAAATCATCCATAAATACAGATGCAATCATGCCCCAATTGAGTATGGTTTTGTATTTCATGGATTAAATTATCTTTGCAAATGTATACATTTTGCGCCTTTTAATTTTATATACAGAGTTGGCAGGCTATGTCTTAGTCAACATCGAAGTCTTAATTCGACAGCATACTAATGCCGAAGTTTTGTTGGTGCATTATCCGGTCAATCCTGAAGCGCCTTTTCAACTTCAATCGATAGAGCGGGTTAGTTCAATTATATATCAAGCAAACAATGAACACTCAATCCAAGACAAGATAAAAGCTTTTGATCCTGAATTGATTTTTTGTTCAGGATGGACCAATCAATTTTATTTAAGCATTGTAAAAACTTTTAAGCACAGTAAACGCATTATAGGATTTGACAATTACTGGCGCGGTACGCTCAAGCAATATGCTTTAACATTGACAGCAAAGTGGCATTTATTAAGATGGTTTGATTATGCTTGGGTGCCAGGGCAACCACAATTAGACTATGCTTTAAAAATGGGCTTTAAACCAGAAAACTGTTTCACAGGTTTATACCCAGGCGATGTAGCATTGTTCTCTGCTATTGCCAATGAACGCTTTGCTCAATTGCCTAAACCTTTTTCTAAAGTCATGATCAGTGTGGCGCGTTACATCAAGGAAAAAGACTTAAGCACTTTATGGCAAGCCTTTATTTCTGCCAATGCACAAACAGGCAATCAATGGACACTTAAATGTTATGGCTTAGGACCTTTGTATAACGAACGCATACAACATCCTTGTATTCAACATCTTGGTTTTGTACAACCTCATCAAATGCGCAATGCTATTTCGGATGCAGGCGTTTATGTTTTGCCCAGTAAATTTGAACCATGGGGAGTAGCGGTTCATGAAATGGCCATGAGTGGTTTGCCCTTACTCTTAAGTGATCAGGTTGGCGCCAGAACCATGTTTTTAAGCCCTCAAAACGGTTTTGAGTTTGAAGCTCAAAATACAAAGGCTTTGGAATCAGTCTTAGTTCATATAATGCAAATGGACGATGCCACTCTTTGGTCTATGTCAAAAGCCAGTCATGAAATTGGCATGACGCTTAAAAATGAAGATTGGTGTAATACCCTTATCAAAATAGCAAAATCATGAGCAAGCCATCATCCATACTGTTGTTTACCGATTGGTATTGGCCCGCTCAAAAAGCTGGAGGACCCGTTCAATCCACTCAAAATATGGTGAAATTGCTTGAAAAACATTACCATATTTCAATAGTTTGTAGAGCAACTGATTGGGGCGATCAAACCATTATGCCTAACATTATTCCTGATCAGTGGCAAGCACATTCAGATGCGATTAAAATTTTGTACTTAAGTCCTCAAAAAACCAAGCTTAAAAATATTAAACAAATAATTAAAGAAGAGAAATCTAATATTATATATATCAATGGTATATTTTCTTTTTACTTTAGTATTTTGCCTTTGTTTTTTTCAAAGGTATTTAACTTACAAAAAACGTATGTAGCCGTCAGAGGTATGTTGCATGCTTCAGCCTTAAGTGTGAAACCATTAAAGAAACAATTGTTCTTGTCTTTTGCCAGAGGTTTTGGTTTGTTTCAAGGCAATCAATCAACTATTCAGTTATTGGCTTCAAATGCAATTGAAAAAAAGGCCATACAATCTGCATTAGGTTCAAAAATTAATATCAAAGTATTGGGCAATGTACCCATACATCCAGAGCATTGTCCTCAACACAGTATTCAAAAAACAGTGGGCAGTTTAAAGTTGATTTTTGTTGGCAGAATAGCCCCAGAAAAAAATCCTTTGACCCTGTTAAAAGCTTTGCAAAAATTAGATCAACCTATAGCCATTACCTGGGTGGGCTCAGCCATAGATCAAGCCTATTACAACAGTTTTTTAGCCGAAGTAAAGGCTTTACCAAAACTAGTGCAATCCAAGCAGATACCAACCCTTGAGCATGATCAACTCATGGCTTGCATTGCAGAGCATCATGTTATGGTTTTGCCGAGCTTAGGCGAGAATTTTGGACATGCGATTTACGAAGCATTGGCTTGTTCAAGACCTGTCATTATTGGCAATAATACCGCATGGCCACAATCTGAATTTATCCGCAGTTGCGATCCAGATAATGTTGAAGCATTAACTCAATTGATACAAGAAGCCGCATCATTGGATCAAGCCGCCTTTGATCATCTATCGATTGCTTCAAAACAATTTGCACTGTCTTGGTATACTGATCAAAACTTTGATAAAGCATATTTTGATGCCTTTTCTTAGTTATATTTGTATTAAACTATGAAGCCAACTGTTGATTTAAGCCATTACAACAACCAGTCATATCAAACTGGGGCATCAGCTTTTAAGCGCATGTTATGGTACCTTGTCAATGCGATCTTCTTCAAATCCAGCTTTCATGCTTATGGATTAAAAGTGGTGCTTTTGAAATTGTTCGGTGCAGAAATAGGCATAGATGTGATCATTAAACCCCATGTGAATATTAAATACCCTTGGCACTTGGTTGTTGGTAATCATGTTTGGATAGGCGAAAATGTTTGGATAGATAATTTAGACAAGGTGCAAATTGGCAACCATGTATGCATTTCACAAGGTGCTATGTTGCTTTGTGGCAATCACAATTATGCTTCTACTCAGTTTGAATTGATTACCGGAAAAATCATTCTAGAAGATGGGGTTTGGATAGGGGCAAAAGCAATGGTTTGTTTAAATGTCATTTGTCATTCCCACAGTGTTTTGAGTGTTATGAGTGTAGCCAATAAAGATTTACAAGCCTACACTATATACAAGGGTAATCCTGCAGAACCTATTAAAGAACGCACTATTGAGTCAACCTAAAGTAACCATTATAACCGCATGTTTTAATGCCCAATCAACCATTGAGCATGCCTTAAATGCTGTCAATAAGCAAAGCTATAGCAACATTGAACACATTATTGTTGATGGTGGTTCATCAGACGATACACTTCAAATTATACAAGCCCATAAAGGCGCTAATACCATTGTGATTTCTGAACCCGATGAAGGCATTTACGATGCTTTTAATAAAGGCTTAGCTAAAAGCAGTGGTCAAATCATTGGGTTTTTGAATGCTGATGATCAGTTTGCAAACAATGAAGTTGTGGCTGAATTGGTAAGTATTTTTGACCAGTCTCAGGCTGATGCAGTTGCTTGTTCAGTTGAAATTTTCAAATCTTTAAACCCTAATAAACCCTATCGTTTATACAAGGCAACTGATTTCAAACCTTGGCAATTTAGATTGGGCATACAGCCCCCTCATCCTGGGTTTTATGTGAGCAGACCCGCCTTTGAAAAGGTTGGCTTTTACAGAACGCAATATAAAATCAGCGGAGATTTTGATTGGCTTTTAAGGGCCATATTGTTAGAACAATTACAAGTTGTTTATTCCCCGAAAATAATGGTTCATATGTTAGACGGTGGCGCAAGTGCTTCAGGTTTAAAAAGCAAAAGGCTAATGAATCAAGAAGACCTTAAGATTCTCAAGCAACATGGTATTTACAGCAATACCATTATGATTTGGTCAAAATACTTGATCAAGTTATTTCAGTTGAGGTTTTAGTCTTTTAAAGCCGCTTTCAAATAGGGCGCCGTATAACTCTCTTTGATGTTTACAAGGCCTTCTGGAACACCTTGATACACCAAGTGGCCTCCCTTATCGCCACCTTCAGGGCCTAAATCAATTAACCAATCAGCACATTTAACCACATCCATATTGTGTTCAATGATCAATACAGTATGGCCTTTATCAATTAAGGCATTGAAACATTGTAGGAGTTTTTGAATGTCATTAAAATGCAGACCTGTAGTAGGCTCATCAAATATAAATAAGGTGTGATTTTCTTTCTGACTACCCTTGCCTAAAAAGGTTGCTAATTTAATTCTTTGCGCTTCTCCACCACTCAGCGTATTGCTTGATTGACCCAAAGAAACATAGCCCAATCCGACGTTTTGCAATGGCTCAATTCTGCTGCAAATAGTCGGTTTGTCTTTAAAGAACTCCATGGCTTGATCAACTGTCATTGCCAATACTTCTGCAATGTTTTTGTCTTTGTATCGGATGTCTAAAATATCGCCTTTGAAGCGTTGGCCTTTACAGAATTCACATGGCAAGATAAGGTCCGCCATGAATTGCATTTCAATGGTAACTTCTCCCTCGCCTTTACAGTGCTCACAACGGCCGCCATCCACATTAAATGAAAAATGAGAAGGCTTTAATTTTTGTTGTTTAGAACCAGGTAAATCAGCATATAATTCTCTAATTACATCATAGGCTTTGATGTAAGTAACAGGGTTGCTTCTGCTTGATTTTCCAATTGGATTTTGATCTACCATTTCAACTTGTTTGATCAAATGGTAATCGCCACTAAGCTTATCGTGTTTGCCTGTTTTATCGCCGGTATAATTGCCAATTATTTTACTTAAAGCCGGGTAAAATATGTTCTTAATTAAAGTGGTTTTGCCGCTACCACTAACCCCTGTCACACAAGAAATAACTTGCAATGGAATGCTCACATTGATATGCTTTAGATTGTTTTCTCTTGCGCCAATAATCTCAATGGCATTTGTGCTTTTTCGGCGTTTTGTGGGCACTTTGATGCTCATTTTACCGCTCAAGTATTGACCAGTCAAGCTCTTACTTGATTTCAATATTTGTTTGTAATCGCCTGAAAACACTAGCTCACCTCCAAATGTTCCAGCTGCAGGACCGATGTCAATTAATTGATCAGCAGCTTTCATCATTTCTTCTTCGTGTTCAACAACAATTACTGTATTACCAGCAGTTTGTAGTGATTTTAACACTTCAATCAATTGCTTAGTATCTTTAGGGTGCAATCCAATACTTGGTTCATCAAGTATATACATGCTACCCGTTAAACTACTACCCAAACTGGTGGCTAAATTGATGCGTTGAGATTCTCCTCCACTGAGGGTATTACTTAAACGATTAAGGCTTAAGTAGCCCAATCCCACTTGATCTAAAAACCCTAATCTGTTTTTTAATTCGATTAATATTCTTTGACCAATATGTGCATCTGTTGGTTTGAGTTCTAGTTGGTCAAAATAGGTTCTTGCGGCTTTTACTGGCATCAACAATATTTCTTGAATGCTCATATGTTTTGGCCCTTCGCCCTCAGATATAATTTTGACATAAGAGGCATCTTTACGCAACCTAGTGCCTTTACAATCATGGCAAATGGTGCGTCCTCTGTATCGGCTCAACATCACTCTGTATTGAATTTTGTATGTTTTTTCTTCAAGCATTTTGAAGAAATCATTTAACCCATTCACTGAGCGATTGCCCTCCCAAAGTAGTGTTTTGTGTTTTTCGCTCAGAGCTTGATAGGCTCTGTGAATTGGAAAATCGCCTTTAGTAATTTGGCTTAAGAACTGTTCTTTGTATTCACTCATGGTTTCGCCTTTCCATGGTTGAACACAACCCTCATAAACACTCAAAGATTTATCAGGAATTACCAAATCTTCATCAATACCAATTACATGCCCATAGCCTTCGCAAGTTTTACAGGCACCTAAGGGATTGTTAAAGCTTAAAAAATCTTTAGATGGCAATTCAAAGGCTATACCATCAAGCTCGAATTTATTAGAAAATTGATGCCAGTGCTCTTCAATTTTTAAGATGCATGCACCATGGCCTTCCCAAAAAGCGCTTTCAATTGAATCAGCTGCTCTTGAATCGAAATCTTCATCACTTAAATCCAATAATAGCCTGTCAATGATCAAATGTTTTGTTTTGGCTTTGCTTATTTGTTGAGCAGTAACATCGTTGATTTTGACGATGTCATTGTCAATCAAAATTCTAGCGAAACCTTGTTGACCGTATGTGCTCAATGAGGCCAATTCTTGACCTTTCTTAATGTCTAATTGAGCTAATACTAAAATTTGAGCGCCATTGTTTTGTGTCTTAATGAAATGAAGCACATCTTCAGTGGTATGACGTTTAACCTCTTTGCCACTAATGGGTGAAATGGTATGACCAATCCTTGAAAAAAGGAGCTTTAAATAATCATAAATTTCAGTACTTGTGGCCACTGTACTGCGCGGATTTCGGGTATTGACTTTTTGCTCAATGGCAATGGCTGGCGCTAGGCCTTCTATAAAATCAACTTCAGGCTTGTTCATACGTCCTAAGAATTGACGGGCATAACTGCTTAAGCTCTCAACATAACGTCTTTGACCTTCTGCAAATAAAGTGTCAAACACAAGACTACTTTTACCACTTCCAGACACGCCGGTGACAACTGTAAAGCTACCAGCAGCAATACTCACATCGATGTTTTTTAAGTTGTGAGCTCTTGCACCTTTAATGACTATGTTTGGAAATTTTCGCATTTTTTACAGGAGGGCAAAGGTAATTTTTTTGTGTCGCAAAACCTCTCTAAACAACAGTAAAATCAGTAAAAAGTTTTCAATCTTAGCAGATAAAATGAAGGAATAAAATGTATCTTTGCACTGCAATTATCAAGAAAGACGGAGGGAATAGGTCCTGCGATGTCTTGGCAACCTACCTGCATGGTAAAGGTGCTACATCCGGCCCCAATTGGGGACAGATAATGAATCTCACAGATGTCTCATTTGTCTGTTTTTGATGCTTGCGCATAGACATGAGTAGACACATATTTCCATATTTAAGATTGAGTGGTTTAGAGGCTTTGACCCAAACCGAGCACACCAATTTCATTAACATCGGCGAAAGAACCAATGTGACTGGTAGCCGCAAGTTTGCCAAATTGATTCTACAAGATCAATATGATGAAGCCTTGAGCATTGCCCGTCAACAGGTTGAAAATGGCGCTCAAATTATTGACGTGAACATGGATGAGGGCATGCTTGATGGCAAAGCCGCCATGGTCAAGTTTTTAAATTTAATTGCTTCAGAGCCAGATATTTCAAGGGTTCCCGTAATGATAGATTCTTCAAAATGGGAAATCATTGAAGCCGGTTTGCAGTGTTTACAAGGCAAAGGCATTGTTAACTCCATCAGTTTAAAAAACGGTGAACAAGAGTTTATACAACAAGCCAAATTGATCAAACGTTATGGCGCTGCAACTGTAGTGATGGCTTTTGATGAAACAGGTCAAGCTGATAATTTTCAAAGAAGGATAGAGATCTGTGAAAGGGCGTATAAAATTTTAACAGAACAGGTTCATTTTTCGCCTCAAGACATCATTTTTGATCCCAATATTTTAACCGTTGCTACTGGTATAGAGGAACACAACAATTACGCAGTTGATTTTATTAATGCTTGTGCTTGGATCAAAGCGCATTTGCCTTTGGCCAAAGTGAGTGGTGGTGTCAGTAATATTTCCTTTTCATTCAGAGGCAATGATGTGGTAAGAGAAGCCATGCATTCTGCTTTTTTGTACCATGCCATTAAAGCTGGCATGGATATGGGCATTGTGAATGCTGGTATGCTGATGGTATATGACAATATTCCTAAAGATTTATTGGAGCGCGTGGAAGATGTTTTACTCAACAGAAGACCAGATGCAACCGATCGGTTATTAGAATTTGCAGAAACTGTTAAGGCTGTAGCCAAAACCAGTACCGTTGATTTATCATGGCGACAATTGCCTATAGAAGATAGGTTAAAACATGCTTTGGTGCATGGTATTACAGAGTTTATTGATCAAGACACAGAAGAAGCTTATCAATTATTAAAGAAGCCATTATTGGTTATTGAAGGCCCTTTGATGAGTGGTATGAATGTCGTGGGGGATTTATTTGGCGCCGGAAAAATGTTTTTACCGCAAGTGGTAAAGAGTGCAAGGGTGATGAAAAAAGCGGTTGCGTATTTAGAACCCTATTTACAAGCAGAGAAACTAAATCAAACTGAAGAGACCAATAAAAGAGGTCCTGGAAAAGTCCTTTTGGCCACAGTTAAAGGCGATGTGCACGATATCGGCAAAAACATTGTTGGAGTGGTATTGGCCTGTAACAATTATGAAATCATTGATTTAGGGGTCATGGTACCTTGTGAAACCATACTCGATAAAGCACAAGCCTTAGAAGTAGATGTTATAGGGTTAAGCGGATTGATTACACCAAGTTTAGATGAGATGGTGTATGTGGCCCAACAAATGGAAAAAAGAGGGTTTAAAATACCTTTATTGATTGGTGGCGCAACAACCAGTAAAATTCATGCTGCCGTTAAGGTAGCGCCTCAATACAGCGGAGCAACTGTCCACGTTTTAGATGCTTCTAAGTCGGTTCCAGTGGTATCTCAACTATTGAGCCCTGACACCAAGTCAAGCTATGCTCAAAGTATTCGATCACAATACGAAAAATTGGCTATAGATCATGCCAATAAACAAAGCGAAAAACAATTGATTGATTACCAAACTGCATTAAGCAACCGCAGTTTATTGAATTGGCAATCCATTGTTGAACCAAAGCATAAGGGTGTATTTACCATTGAGCAACAAGACCTTTCCGTTTTAAGACAATACATCGATTGGACCCCTTTCTTTCAAACTTGGGAACTGGCAGGCAAGTACCCTAATATTCTAAAAGATGAAGTGGTGGGTCAAGAAGCGCAGAAATTATTCAACGATGCTCAAGCCATGTTAGACGAGGTTATTGCCAAACAATGGTTAACAGCTAAGGCGGTGTATGGCATTTTTAAAGCCTATTCAGACGGTGAAGACATCCACGTGCTTGATCAGTCTGGAAATCACTTAGACACGATTTATTGCCTCAGACAACAACGTCAAATGGCCGGTGGTGTAAAGCATTTGTCATTAGCAGATTATATAGCTCCAAAAGACAATCAACAACAAGATTACATTGGGTGTTTTACCGTAACTGCTGGTATTGGCATTGAGGAACACATCAAACGATTTGAAGCACAGCATGACGACTACAGCTCTATTATGTTAAAAGCGCTTGCCGATAGACTGGCTGAGGCTTTTGCAGAGTATTTACATGAACATGTGCGCAAAGAACAATGGGCTTATGCTAGCAATGAAGTCCTCGATAAAGAAGACTTGATCATAGAAAAATACCAGGGTATAAGACCAGCTCCAGGCTATCCTGCATGTCCTGATCATACTCAAAAAACCACTATTTTCAAGCTTTTACAAACCACTCCAACGATTGGTGTTGAACTTACGGAGTCTTTGGCTATGTATCCTACCGCATCTGTATCAGGCTTTTATTTTGCACATTCTGAGGCCAGGTATTTTGGTATAGGCAAAATCGGTAAGGATCAGTTGCAAGCGTATGCTAACAGAAAAGGCATAGAACTTGACACAGCAGAGAAATGGTTAAGACCAGTGTTGTTGTAGATTATTTTACTGCAGTTTTATATTTTTTAACTGCTTCAAATATGGCTTTAGACATTACCACTTGACCACTGTCATTGGCTAAAGTTTTGCGATCGGATTCACTGGTTAAGAATCCTGTTTCGATAAGTACACCAGGCATAGTTGAACGCCACAGAACTAAGAATCCTGCCTCTTTTACCCCACGGCTTTTAAGACTGCTTTTTTGCTTAAACTCTGATTCTACAAAGCCTGCAAATTTTATACTTTGAGCTCTATAGGCATTTTGCATCAAAGAGAAAATAATATGGCCCGCCGGTGAATTTGGGTCGAAGCCTTCGTAGGCCTTATTGGTTTTGTAATCCTTTTCAAGTAGAATAACATTGTTTTCGCGTTTAGATACCGCCAAATTGCCTTCAGACTTATGTAAACCCATCAAATAGGTTTCAGTACCACAGGCTTCTTTGTTGTCATTGGCATTGCAATGTATACTGATAAAAAGGTCGGCACCATTTTTGTTTGCAATGTTACTTCGTTCGCTCAATTCAATGAATTTGTCGGTTTTACGGGTGTATATCACCTTCACATTTTTCAAACTGTCTTCAATGAGTTTTCCTAGCTTTAAGGCTATGGAAAGGGTGACTTCTTTTTCTCGACTATTACCACCATTACACCCTGGGTCGTGGCCACCATGGCCGGCATCAATTACTATTACATCGAAGGGATTGGTTTTCTCTGCCTCGTTGTTAAATGACGCACACAGTATTAAAACTGAGCCTAAAAATGCAAACAGGTTCCGGGCCTTCATGGAATTATTTTTTATGCTTGGGTTTTTTAAATTAGTTTTGTGCAAAATTCGAGCTTTTATCTTGTTAAATCCATTGTTCAAAACGAAACATCTCCGTCGCTTTCTGTGGATAATACAAATTTCGTGCTGCATTTTGTACACCCCTTCGGTATCAGCAAAAACCCTTGATTCTACTAAGCTTTCAACTAATTTAGATACTTTTAGAATGTCTAAAGATGCCTTAGATCAAATCATAGAATACCATGCTGATGACTCTTGTTTATTCGATGTTGGTAATCGCAAAGCCTTTTTATGGGGTAAGGCAATTGTGAAGTATGAAGGCATGGAAGTTAAAGCAGCTATTATTGTTTTAGACTTTCAGACCAAACAGTTATATGCCAAGGGCAGACTAAACGATAGTTCTGGGGCTTATGTAGATAGACCATTCTTTAATGATGGTGAAAGGCAAACCGAGGCAGATACCATGATTTATAATTTTGAAACCAAGCGCGGTAGAACCTATGGTATAGCTATGAAAGAAGGCGAGGGTTACATATTGTGCAACAAGGTATTGAGGGACGATGATAAAAGCATTTACAGTGATCTTGGCAAGTACACCACTTGTAACGATAAGACCCACCCACATTTTTATTTACAGTCACGCAATTTAAAAATCGTCCCAGAAAAGAAAATCATTTTTGGCCCTTCAAATTTAGTCATAGAGGGTATTCCAACACCTTTGTATTTGCCGTTTGGTATGTTTCCAACGAAAAAAGGACAATCGTCTGGTTTAATCCCTTTTGAGTATGGTACCAGCGGTTTTTACGGGCCTTATTTGCGCAACATGGGCTATCATTTTGCCATTAGTGATTACATCGATCAAAGCATAACTGGCGATGCATATTTCAGAGGCAGCTGGAGACTAGCTTCCAACACGCGGTATGTTAAACGCTACAACTACAACGGTAACTTCAATTTAGAATTTGCCAAATACCTGAATGGTGAAAAAGAAGACCTCAACTACAAACAAAACATTACCAAGACCTTTAGAGTGGTTTGGCGTCATACGCAAGACCCTAAAAAACATCCGGGTTCTAACTTTTCGTCTAATGTTGATATTCAAAAAAACAATGCAGCTAGATTGAATTCATTGAATCCATCCGCTATCGTGAGCAATGAGTTTGGGTCTTCAGTGACGTTTTCCAAAACATTGATTCAAAATCGTTTGGATTTGCGTATGAGTGCTTTGCACAGACAAAATACCAGCACCCATAATTTCTCAATGACGCTACCTAATCTGACTGTGAGCATGCAAAGGATAACCCCATTCTCTCAACCGGATGCCACAGGCAAATACAAATGGTATAAAGATTTTGGTGTGAGTTATATTTTAGAAATGGAGAATAGAATTGATACCAAAGACAGTGTCTTTTTTTCAGGTAAACCATTCGAAAAATTTATACCTGGCTTCTCAGTTCAATCGCCTATTACCTTAAAACCGAATGAAGGCTTTAAACAAGGCATAGTCCATTCTATTCCAATTACTTTAGGGTCCTATAAATTTTTAAAGCAACATTTTTCTTTAACTCCAACGGTGGCTTATAAAGAGTATTGGTATTTCAACACCATCGAGAAACAGTGGAATCAACAATTGAAAAAAGTTGATACCATTTACAACAACCAGTTCAATAGAGCCTCTGATTATAGCGCCTCCGTAACCGTTGCCACCCAAGTTTTTGGAACATTTTTGTTCAATGGTGGAAAGATAAAAGCCATCAGACACAATATCACTCCACAGGTGAGTTTTGGTTACAGACCTGATTATTCATCAGATAAATTTGGCTACTATAGAACTGTACAAAAAGATACTACAGGCGCAACAGCGCGCTATTCCATTTATGAGCAAGCCATTAAAGGCAGTCCTTTGGCGGGTGCAGAGGGTCGAATGAACTTCTCTATCATCAATAAGTTGCAAGCCAAAGTATTAAAAGGCAAAGACACTGCTCGCAAATACCAAAATGTGACCTGGATCGAAAATTTTGCCATCAATGGCAGTTATAATTTTTTAGCGGATTCTCAAAAACTTTCTAAAATTTCAGTGGCTGCATTTACCAAGTTATTCAATCAAATCAACATCAACGCCAACGCCACTTTAAACCCCTATGACAAACGCATTGTGAATGGCAGAGAGGTATACTATGATGAGTTGCTTTGGAACAGCAATAAGCGCATCGGCACTTGGACCAATGCCGGTATTCAAATGAATACTGGTCTGAGGGCAGACATGTTCAAGAAGAAAAAATCAATGGATACCACAGGCAAAATTAAAAACGATGCCGATAAACGCGAGTTCATGCAAATGATATCTAACCCATTTGCTTATGTTGATTTTAATTCGCCTTGGAGTGTGAATGCCAATTATTCATTGCAATACACCCGAGCCAATTATAAAACCATTTATGCTCAAACATTTACCCTCAGCGGTGACTTTAACCTTACGCCTAAATGGAAAATTGGCTGTAGCTCGGGCTATGATTTTTACCAAAAGAAAATTGCATATACCCAATTTGATATCAGTCGTTTGTTACACTGCTGGGCCCTTAACTTCTCATGGATACCTGATGGTATAAGAAAGAGTTTTACCTTTTCGCTCAAGGTCAACAGCAGTATGTTACAAAGTTTAAAGGTTGATAAAAAACGCAATTGGTTTGACCAATAGACTCAACGGATTACACGAATAACCCCCTCGTATTTGGTGTCGTAATGTACCTGAGGATTTTTACTTTTTAAGGTAAGGATGTAGTAATAAGTGCCATCTGACAGTGGCTTGTTTTCATTGTTGTAGCCACCATTCCAACAATTCAATGGTAAGTAGCCGTTAAAGACTAAAATACCCCAACGATTGTATATCCAAATTTCTGCTTCATCACAATTGGGATTAATACCACCTATGCTGTAACAATCATTGATTTGGTCTGTATTTGGCGTAAATACATTGGGGATTTTTATGGTACTTACAGGATTTAAAAATACTGGCAAAGGCATGGTTTGGGTATCTATACAACCACTGCTTGGGTGTTCAACGCTCAACAAAACTTTGAATAAGCCATCCTTTTTAAATGTGTGTTTTGGATTGGTAGAACTGTCTAATTGACTGCTGTCTCCAAAATCCCAAACGGGTTTAATGTAATCAGTAGACTTATTGGTAAAACTGTATTCGTTGCTGCATTCTTTGGTGCTCAATTCAAAATCTGCTTTCGGCATGGCTTTAACAGTGATAATGGTAGAATCAGCCGCCATAATATTACATGAAAAGGAATCAATACAAGTCAATTTTACTTTGTAAGTGCCGGGTTGGGTATACAAATGTTTTGGGTTTCTGGTGGTGTCTATTTTTGAACCATCGCCAAAGTCCCAATAGTAGTGTCTTGCTTTCAAACTTTTATTGTTGAATTGAACATCCAAATCTTCACAGCCAGTATTGGGAGTAGCAGTAAAAAGTGCATTCACTTCAAATGTAATTTGAAAATCAATCTTAAAGGAGGCATTGCTACAACGCGGACTTAAATTGGTCTTAAAGGGCGCATTGTTGGTCACTGGAAAATCATCGTAATGTTGATTTGGTTCTGGGCAACTCGAACATACGGATTGATATACCACACCGCGTTTATCAAATCGAGAAGTGCCTCCATCAACATGGTCTTCTGTTTGATTGCCACCAAAATAAGTTGCATACAGCAATTGACTGGCGTTTTTGTTCAACACCAATAAATAAAAATCTTGATTATCTGTAGTGGCTTGAATGGCATTGCTACTGACTTGTAAATTAGCGGTGGTTAAACTGTGCAAGCCATTGTAATTGATAGGGCTACCCCAACCAGAGAAGTAAATATTGTCGCAATTATCAACCAAAAAAGCTGAGGGCGCTATTTCAGGATCATTGGTTCTGTTGCCAAATGTTGTTGCTAAATTGATCACATATAAACTAGGATCGTAGCGAACTATAAATTGAGAAGTATTGTCTTTGCCATAGGTGCCAGGGGTTCTACTGATATTGCCTTCTGTTTGACCAGCGGCATAAATTTGCCCATTGGCATCGATGTCTAAAAAATAAATTTGATCGTATTGATCAGTCCCAAAATAAGAGCTGGCAATGAGCTTACCATTCTGGCTCAATTTGGCCACAATGCCATCTGCTCTACCGCCCACAAAGTTGTTTTTATTGCCGTTAACCGCAAAAGGCATAGCACCACTGGCGGTTCCACCACCAACGTACAAAAAGGTATCGTACAACCTGATGCTGTACAAGGCATCTTCTTTATTGCCACCAAAAAAACTGCTGAATCTCAAAGTATTAAGCCCAGCATTAAAACTGAATACACAACCATCTTGTGAGGATGCTCTTGTTGTTTGAAAGGCATTTCGGACAGGAAAATTAGTGCTATTGGTTGTTGAGGCCACATAAACATTGTCGAATCTATCAACAATAATATCGCCTCTAAAATCATCTGAATAATTGTATCTGAGAGTATTGGTATTGAGGCCATCATTAGCAGAACCCCCAAAATAAGTACCAGCTAAAAGGCTTGATCCATCTGCAGACAACTTACTGATAAAAATATCTGTACCACCATTGGAAGTTGTATCATAAGCTTTAGCATCATAGGGGAAATCTCTAGAATAAGTGGTGCCAAATATCAAGAGGTTATCTTGATTGTCTACAACTAAACTATGAGGGTATTCATCTCTGCTTCCACCCAAATAAGTGCTATAGAGCAAAGTATTGCCTGCACTGTCATATTTGTTAATGCCAATATCGCAAGGCAAATTAGCGGGCGCTTGACCTACTCCGCCGGCGTAGGTGGTTTGGAAGGCTCCAGGGGTTACAGGAAATGGTCCCCCATCTGCGCCTGTTCCGCCATCTACAATACCACCAGCATATAAATGCGATTTGGAATCATAAGTAGCCGTGAATCCGAAGTTATCACCTTGGCTACCACTGTAGGTTGAGAACACTAAAATCGGGTCAATAATTAATTCATAGGCGTGGTTGTAGTTGTCAATATTTAGGCCAACCACTGTAGATTCTGAGTTGATGAATTGATACTCTGCTTTTACAAATACGGTATCATCGTTGATGATTTGAAAGGCAATAGGCGCCTGTTCAATCATATTGCCAACAGTGGTATTTACAAAGAGCAATCCCTTTTTAATCTCTACGCCATTGGCATGAATAAATTGCATTTGTATGGCTTTTGTTTGACCACCTGGTTTAACAATAAAGTTGTGTTTGAGGCCTTTGCCCATCTCAATTAATTCCCAATCAATTTGAGGATAAAGGTTTTTATATACTAAAGTTTGATAGGTTTTTAAATTGGTATGCCATTGTTTTGGATCATTGCCGATAATGAAATGATGTAAGGCAGCATTGGCTTGTAAGGACTCAATGGCTTTGGTTTGAGCACCAATGAATTGCATGTCAAATCGGTGGTACTTAACGGTGAAGGGATGTAATAAGGTTTTATGAGCGTGAAAATGTTCCCATAAACTGTCATAAGCGACATTGTCTCTCAATAATAAACTATAGCCTTGTGGATTGAGGTAGATGGTGGCGCCAGACATTTGTTTTGAAAACGCATAGCCCTTTGGCAATCTGCCCTTACTCTCTAAAAAGCCTTGAGCACTAAGAGTTGTATGGCCAATTATCATTAACCAGAAGAATAGCAGACACTTAATATTTGTAGACTGTATTTTCAATTGGGCAAGTTTCCACTCTATACAAAGATAGAAAATTTATGCTTTTAGTTGCTTCTATCCTATTGAAAAGTGGTTATTCTAAGGTATTTTTGCGTTTTATTTTCTAAAAATTCATGTCAGAACTGAACGAATTACAATTACAAAGAAGACACAAACTGGAGCAAATTAAAGCCTTGGGTATAGATCCATATCCTGCTGAATTGTTTGAAATTAATACCAATACAGAGACCATCCTCAAGACCTTTGATGCAGATGCTAATAACTTGCAATCAGTGAGTATTGCTGGTCGTATAATGAGTTTGCAACCTAAAGGCAAGGTTTGCTTTATGAAAATTCAAGACCACGTTGGCAGAATCCAGTTGTATGTTGGTCGCGATAATATTTGCCAAGCTGACGATACTACTTTGTTTGATGAATTGGTATTGCATTTATTAGATATTGGCGATATTGTTGGTGTTAAAGGTGAAGTGTTCGTGACCAAAACTGGCGAAACTTCAATCAGGGTTAAATCGTTGACTTTATTGTCTAAATCCTTGAACCCACTACCAATTGTAAAAGAAAAAGATGGTGTGTTGTTTGATGCCTTCAGCGATCCTGAATTGAGATATAGAATGCGTTATGTTGACTTAATTGTGAACACCCACGTTAAAGAGACTTTCATTAAGCGCACCAAGGTGGTTCAATCCTTGCGCAATACCTTTAATGCAAGCGGTTACCTTGAAGTAGAAACACCAATTTTACAAGCCATTCATGGTGGTGCTGCTGCAAGACCGTTTATGACCCATCACAATGCTTTAGACATGCCATTGTTCTTAAGAATTGCCAATGAATTGTATTTGAAACGCCTTATTGTAGGTGGTTTTGATGGCGTATATGAATTTGCAAAAAACTTTAGAAATGAAGGCATAGATAGAACCCATAACCCTGAGTTTACAGGTCTTGAAATCTATGTTGCCTACAAAGACTACCATTGGATGATGGATTATACTGAGCTAATGATAGAAAACGTTGCCAATGATGTCAATGGTTCAACCATGGTTCAAGTAGGAGAGAACACCATCAATTTTGCTCGTCCTTACAAGCGCATTAGCATGTTTGATGCCATTAAAGAATACACCGGCATTGATGTTTCTGCTATGGACGAGGATCAACTCAGAGCAACTTGCAAACAATTGAATATCCCAACCGATGCCAGCATGGGCAAAGGCAAATTGATAGATGAAATTTTTGGTGCAAAGTGTGAAAAACATTGCATTCAACCAACCTTTATCACGGATTATCCTATTGAGATGAGCCCACTCACTAAAAAACACAGATCTAAACCTGGTTTAGTAGAACGTTTTGAATTGTTTGTGAACGGTAAAGAGATTGCCAATGCCTATACAGAGTTGAATGATCCAATTGATCAAAGAGAGCGTTTTGAAGAACAATTGAAATTAGCTGGTAGAGGCGATGATGAAGCCATGCCACTTGATGAAGATTTCTTAAGAGCACTTGAGTATGGTATGCCGCCTACAGCCGGATTGGGCGTTGGTATTGATAGATTAACTATGATGATGACCAATCAGGTGAGCATTCAAGAAGTGTTGTTCTTCCCTCAAATGCGCCCTGAAAAGCAAGACTAATTTAAAACTCAAATGCGCCAATATCTGGTTGCGCATCTCTTGTTTTGTCATTAATATCTGTACTACAGCTATTGGTTTGATCAGCTTGATTAATAGCCGGTGACCCTGCTTTTAAAGACAAATCCCATAGATTGACATCCTTATACATTGGATCAATATTTCTAAGGTTATTGCTGCCCCATGCATTGTAATTACTTTTTGATTTGTATATACAATGATCCATTTCTGCCAAAGTAATGGCTTGATTTAAATCGAGGCTGAGTTCATTGTCTAAACTGCCCCAGATGATGCTGTTGATTAAATGTATGCTTAAGCTGTAATTTCTGATTGCTACATTGTTTTCGTCGCGAAGCACATTGTTAAACAGTATTTGCGCATCTTTACGACCATTGCTTGGGTTGTAAAAACTACAGTGCTTAAAGGTATAGTCACCACCTATATAACCAATAAAGGTATTGGCGCCACAATGGCTAATCACAGTGTTTTCAAAATAGGTTTTGGCCGTTAAGCCTAATACACCATAGGCACTACAGTTTTTAATGGTTGATTGTTTAACTGTTAAGCCATATACGCCGCTTTCAGGTAATGAGTCAATCTGTAAACCTACTGTTGCATTTTTAATGATGGCATGCGTAATTTCATTGTTGACACTGCCTCTCCAATAATGTATGCCTCTCCATTGTCCAGGCGTATTTTGAAAGGCATTGTCTAATCGATCGCCCTCAAAAATGACAGGGTTGGCTTGAGTGCCATTGATTTTTAAAGTGCCAAAAACATTGATGCTGCCTATGTTGATTTTCTTATTATTGCTAACAATAAAGGCATTTGGAGTAGCATAAAAATGCGTTCCAGGGCCAATGCTTACGGTGGTATTCTTATCAACGAAAATGGTATTGACAATCACGTATGGTTTATCCGTTGCATTTAAACTAAGGGTTTGATTAAACACCGTATCTTTTAAATAATAGGCATCCCAACCATAGGCTGCCAATTGAACAAATTGTTCATTGCCATTGACTTCAAACAAAAGGCTGTCTCTAACAAGGGCAGGTAAGGTCTGGTTATTGGGCGTTAAGCTGGCTTCAATAAATACCCAGGCGCTGTCTTTGGGTAGAATTTCAACCTCTCTAATCACTCTTCCGGTTTGCCCATCTACATTAATTCTGTAGGCCGATTGACTGCCGCCCATAACAGATACATTGAGCTTAATGCTTTCTTTGTACGGGTTGCTGACCATCATTTTTTTAGTCATTGAACGTGGATAATTACCGCCATTCAATTGGGTAAAAACGGTATCGAAAAACACAGTGTCTTCAGACAAGTTGATGGCCACCGGACCCTTAATAAATACCAATTCCTTTTTGCATGACTGTAAACACAGTATGAGCAAACAAAACAGGCTAAAGGATTTAAGGAATTTCACGAGCAAATAACGCCTATTGATTAATATTATTGTTTGGTTTTAGGCCCCTTAGGTTGCAGAGGTCTTATCTCTAAATTCACCTGATGGCAATTATCTGGCGCTTTAAGTGCATGTAAAATAAGCTCAGCAACGTCTGATGGCATGAGCATATAATCATGCGCTTGAATGCCAGGGCTGTTTCTAAAGAAATCTGTTTTAACGCTGCCCGGATATACACAAGTCACTTTGATTTTGTGGTCTCTTAATTCGCGCCATAAACTTTCACTGAAGCCTTTTACAGCCCATTTGGTGGCGCAATAGCCGCTTACCATAGGCATGCCTTCAAGACCAGCTGTGCTTGATATATTCACGATATGACCAATACCTTGTTGCTTCATTACCGGAACTGTCAATTTGCAGGTATAAAACATACCATTGATATTTGTTTGAAACATTTGATCCCATTGTTCTAATGGTAAATCTTCTACATTAGCAAAATACCCCAAACCCGCGTTGTTAATGAGTATATGCACATGTTGCTTTTGTTTTACTATGGTTTGAATGGCAGATTCAACCGCTGCAAATGAACGAATATCGGTAGGAATAAATTGTAAATTTTGATCTTGGATAGGAGGGGCATTAATGCCTAATCCATACACCATACAACCCTCAGCCAGTAGCGCTTTGCAAAGGGCTTCACCTATGCCTTTGCTTACACCTGTTACAATAGCAACCTTCTTATTTAATTCCATTTATTGATAGTTAAATTGTGCAGCTACCCATGAACGCTTCATTTTGTAGTCAATGCGTTTAAGTCCATATTTTAAGCACTCTTTTTCAATCTCTTCAAGATCGGATTCATAAAAGCCACTTAAAAGCAATGTGCTGCCTTTGTGCATGCTCTGATGATAATACTTGATGTCTGCCAACAAAATATGGCGATTAATATTGGCGATTATCAAATCAAAAGCATTGGGATAAGATTTTAAAAGACCAGCATCCCCTAAGTGCATTTCAAAATTGTCAATATGGTTTTTTTCAATGTTCTCTTGAGCATTTTCATAGCACCAGCTATCATTGTCAATGCCAATAACTTTTTTGCAGCCAATCAGAGAAGCAAGTATACCAAGTATGCCGGTACCAGTACCCATATCCAATATCATTTTATCTGCCAATTCAAGCTCTAAAATGTATTCAGCCATCATACTAGTGGTTTCATGATGACCTGTACCGAAACTCATTTTAGGATCAATTACAATCTCGTATTTGGCCTTTAAATCTGTTTGGTGAAAACTGCTTTTGATTAAACATTGTTCACCAATAACGATGGGTTGAAAATAATTCTTCTCCCATTCTTCATTCCAATTCTTAGGCGCAATGGTTTCAATTTGATAGGCTTTTTCGCAAAGTCCTTTTTCAATCAACTCATCAATCAAGACTTTTATATCAGTTTCCGAATGCTCGCCAACAGCGATATAGGCTTTAACTTGTTCGTCTTCAGCAGATCCTTCGAATCCAAATTCTGATAGATAGGCGGTAATAATTTCTACGTGAGCCTCAATGGGTTCAGTAGCAGTAAGGCTTACTTCAAGGTAATTTTTCATTGTCTAAAAATCAGATAAAATTTGTCCTAATTTGTATAGGTCTTCAAAGGTATTGTATAATCCTACAGGCGCCATGCGGATCACATTTGGATTGCGCCAATCAGCAATAACGCCATGATTGGTTAAATGATCAAACAATGCTTTACCATTTTCACCGGTTAAAATACTTAACTGACAACCTCTCTCAGGTGCCGCCGGTGTGATAATATTCAAGTCCAAAAATTTATTGTTTTGACAAGCTGCTAAAACAATGTATTCCAAGTAAGCATTTAATTGCTGTCCTTTTTTAATGATGCGTTGCATGCCTGCTTTTGCAAATATCTCAAGTGAAGCTTTGTGTACAGACATACTCAAAACAGGCGCATTACTGACTTGCCAACCAGCTGCACCAGGCTCAGGAATAAAGCCTTTTAACATTTTGAAACGCTCGTTTTCATTGTGTCCCCACCAGCCAGCAAATCGAGGCAAATCTGTGTCGTTTGCGTATTTTTCATGCACAAAAGCACCACCTACACTTCCCGGCCCTGAATTCAAATATTTATAACTGCACCAAGCAGCAAAATCAACTTGCCATTCGTGTAATTGCAAATCAATATTACCTACCGCATGCGCTAAGTCAAATCCTGCCAATGCGCCAACTTCATGGGCTTTTGCAGCAATGGATTTGATATTAAATACTTGACCAGTATAATATTGAACTCCACTAAAGAAGACTAAAGCCAATTCGTTTTTATGGGTTTCAATGGTTTGAATAATGTCTTCGTGTCTGAGTGCATGTTCACCTGGTCTTGGTGCTACCTCAATAATGGCTTCTTTTGGATCTAAGCCATGAAATTTAACTTGAGATTCCACCAAGTACATATCACTCGGAAATGCACCAGCTTCCATAATGATTTTATAGCGCTGTTGATTCGGTCTGTAAAAACTGACAAATAAGAAATGCAAATTTGAACTCAACTGATTCATCACTACTACTTCAATCGGTTTTGCTCCAACTATGTTAGCAGCGTTTTCTGTTAAAAATTTATGGTAGTGGAACCATGGATTTTGGCCGTGAAAATGGCCTTCAACGCCCAGATTTTTCCAATCTTCAAGTTCCGTTTGAATTGCTTTTTCCGCAGCTCTTGGCAATAAGCCTAATGAGTTACCTGTCAAATAAATACTTGGTTTTCCATTGATTTCGGGCACATAAAATTCTGCTCTAAATCCTGACAATGCGTCTTCGCTGTCTGCTCTCCTAGCAAATGCTAAAGAATTTTCAAATTGCATGTTGCAAATGTAATATCTTAAGTTCACTTAAGTTGCCATAGATATACAGGATTTTCATCAACCTTAATGACACTGTCGACTTTTGTGTAATTCGATTTGTAAAAGTCAGGATCAGGCAAGAACCACGAGAAATAAGAAGTGGTATAAGTGGTAATTAAAAAATCAGGTTTGTGTTGGCTCAATTCTTTCCAAATGCGTTCTCTGTTTTTTAAGCCTTGTGGGCTTTCATTAAAATGAACCTGCAGCGCTAAGGGTAAGAAAGTTGTATAGTTTAAGCCAGATTTAAGGTAATAATCACCTTTGTTGACATAGTCTACAAATAAGGTTTTATGGGGCTGTTTTTTTAGTGTTTTTACAATATTGTCTTCTTGATAAGCCTGTAGCTCATAATTTAATTTCAGCGGCGTTTTGTCTATGGCATACATTTGAAAGAGTCCCAACAATCCTACAGTCAATGTTAGGCTACCTTTATACAAGCGATTGAATTGGCCATACAACAAGGCAAAGCCTATATAGAATAAGGCAAATAAAGGGAAGTAATAGTGGCCAAAATCATAAGGAGAAGACCAGAAAATAAAGCCTGCTGAAACCACTATGCCCCACATCAAAATGACATCAATAAGCGCCCCTTTTTGACGTACAAGTTTGATGCTCATATACAGCATGAGGAACAACATGCCAATGCCATATCTGATGAAGTGCTCGTAAAGACTGTTGAGTTTGGTTTTATAGGCTATTGCTTGTTCAGCTTGTAGGTAATTAAAATTGTATTTTACGGCATCAATATAGCCTTGTAAAGCACTGTTTCCATGAGCATCTTTGTCTATCCAAAGCATGATCAAGCATAGCACAGTTGGTATAAGACTTACCAAAAACAATTGCAGTCTTTGTTTATGCTGCATGGTTTTAGTCATGAACAACAGGAGCACACATGCATAGAGTAATGCAAATGGTTCTTTAAACCAAAAGCTGGCGCCAATACTTATAGCGCCTAAGAGCAATAGTTTAAACTGTTTGTGTTGAGCATAATGGCTATAAGCCGCAAGCCCAATAATAATGCAAACAGTGCCGTAAATTTCAGTCATTAGTCCTTCAGCAATATTGTTTTTGTAGACTGTAAAATAGCTGGCTATAAAGGCAATAATCAATGACAATCCAAACGATTCAGTTTGTCTGTAAATGATGTAAAATTGACAAGCCGCTAGGCTTAAAAAAACGCTCACGGCCAATGCATATACTGCATATACAGGGTTGGGAATCAACAATAAAAAGCCTTCAATTAAGTAATAAATGCCAGGGGGCTTGTTTTCCCATGCATTGAGGTACAATTGGCCACCATGCAAGTCTTTTAAAGCTACTGCAGAAAATATACTGCCATCTGTGAAAAGGCTACCAGGCTGAACCATAGCCATGAATAATCCCAGTGCAAAAGCCATGTTAGCTAATGCACCAAAATACAGTTTGTGTACTTGGTAAGATTTGTTATTGTTGATGAAGATCTTTAGCAATGTGTTCAGTGATTTCGTTCAGTAGATGAAATACATCATCGAATCCTTTTTGATCTCCGAAATAGGGGTCAGGAACAATTTTGTTTTGATGCCCCGGATGCCAATCTGCCATGAGTTTCACCTTGTGAGACATGCCAGGGTTGAGCGCTACAACATCGCTTAAATTTTGATGATCCATCACCAATATATGATCGAAAACATCAAAGTCTTGAAGGGTTATTTGCCGAGCTCTGTGGGTTAATTCAATGCCATTTTTTAAAGCCGTTGAACGCATTCTTGGATCAGCTAATTCACCAGCATGCCAATCGCCAGTGCCACAGGAATCTACTTCTATGTGATTATTAAGCCCCAAACGTTCTAAATGGTGAGCCATTAGACCTTCAGCCATAGGGCTTCTGCAGATATTTCCTAAACAAACAAAGAGCAGTTTCATAAGTGCTTACATGGTGCCCATTTCTGTTTTAATACCGCGTTGTCCGTTACATTTTCTGGGTCCTCCACAAGCGCTTATAAGCGTTATGAAAACCAATCCGATAACTAATTTAAAAATGGCTTTTGATCTCATACTATGATTAACGACAAAATTATTATTTACATTGTATGGTTGTGAGTATTTATGAATTAAATTTGTCAACAACAATTGAAAACGACGGCCTTTATAGCGTTCATTTATTTTTTGACCACTTCTTTTACGCTGTCAGATACCCAATTACTTAAAGTGTCATGTAATCCACTAAATGTGCCTTTGCCACAAAGTGCAGATAGCAGTCATTTGCCCATAGCCTTGAATCGCTTCATCAATACCTATCGCTTAAATGGGTATTTAGAGGCCAGCATAGATGGCATAAAACAAGATACTGCCTTCACTTATATTGAGTTTTATCCAGGGCCTCGCTACAAAATGAAAGTCACACAATTAGTAATTGATAACCCAATTTATATTCCGCCCATTCAAGCTATATCAACAGCCCTTGATTCAACTGTTTTTTTACAACAAGCCTATATGGTTTTAAACCATTTAGAGCAAAATGGTTATCCATTTTCAATTGTGAAGCCGAGTTTTCAATTGTTGGATTCTATGCTGCAAGTGAGCTTTAGCATTCAATGTGGCATTAAAATGACCTATGATTCTATTCAATTAGAAGACAATCAACTGATCAGTCCTTCATTTTTAAGCGCCTATTTAGGCATGACCCCACATGCACTATACAATGAAATAGCTTACAAAGCCATGGATCGTAAATTACAACAGTTACCCTTTTTGAGCTTGGAACACCCCAGTCAAATGGCCTTCTATGCTTCAGGTAAAGCCAAGCCTTTTGTGTATCTCAAATCAAGACCATGTGATCAAGTTAATGCCGTTCTTGGATTTGCACCCAATGCTAATAATGCCAAGCTTTTGTTAACAGGTGAAATGCAAATCAAGCTTAACAATTTATTTAGGTCAGCTAAGGCATTACAGCTGCATTGGAGAAGTTTTAAGCCCAATACACAAGAGCTAAAATCCAGCATCAATTTACCCTATTTATTTGCAAGTCCTTTGGGGCTTGATTTTAAATTAAATTTTTTAAAATACGATAGTAGTTTTAGCACCAATCAAACCCAAATAGGTTGCCAATACTACACTTCTGGCTTAAATGGTTTTCAATGGTTTTACCAAAGAAGTAGCACCAATTTAAATTCAGTAGATACCTCCGAAATTCGCTTAACTAAACGCTTACCAAATGCCCATAGTATGATCAATCAACAATATGGCATGCAATGGCAATTCACTCAATTAGACAATCCATTAAATCCGCTAAAGGGTTTGCAAATTGAAGCTAGGGCCTCTCTAGGTTATAAAACTTTAATCAAGTTACCAACTATTGAGCAATTAACTTGGAACGGAAAATCAATTTACGATTCAATGAATTTAAAAAATTTCCAAGGGCAATACACCTTAAAAGCTGAACTATATTCGCCAATCAATAGTTCTCAAACCATTAAAATGGGCTGTTATTTTTCTCAAATAGTTGCGGATCAAATTTATTTTAATGAATTATTTAGAGAAGGCGGATTGAATTCTTTAAAAGGTTTCAACGAACAAAGTATATTTGCAAGCAACTTCAATATGCTTGATTTAGAATACAGAAAATTACTTTCACCCTTAAGTCATGTTAAGTGCTTTGTGAATGGCGCATATTACGAAGATAAAAACAACTCGCTCAAGGTTCCGGTTCGTCAAACCGCCATTGGTTTTGGTATAGGTGCTAGCCTACAAACCTCAGCTGGTTTGCTCCAAATTGTTTATGCGCTTGGCAAAACTGCCGGAGAGCCCATATTGATCAAAAACGGAAAATTTCATTTAGGCATCAATAGTTATTTTTAAATCATTCATCATAGCGCTGCTTTTCTTTACTTTCGCTCTGCAAACAAAAGCGCAAGGCATTGACACGCTATCATTAAACCATGAAGATTCCATGGAATTAATGAGGCTTGATAGCCTGTATAAAGATTCTATTTTGAGGATAGATACTTTGTTCTATGCCAAGTTCATTCCTTTTGACCGCGAAATTTTTAGAAAGTCTAAAATTAATCTCAGAAAAACTTTAACCGCTTCTCACAATCCTCCTATTAGAAGGAATTTGAACAATTATTTAATTTTTATTTGGGCCTTTGTGATTGCTTTGTTGATTCTGTTTTTCAAGAATGCTTATGCCTTGCAGTACCGGCTAATCAATAAGGCATGGTTTAGCAGCATTAGTTTTAATGAGTTTTTTACCACACAAACCAGCGTGTTTACCAATAGTAAATTATTGACTTGGCTGATCATTAGTCAAAGTTTAGCTATGGGTTTATTTGTTTTTATTAAGTCAAGCTATGCCTTTCAAGACACTCCAGATTTGTTATTGGTTTTGTATGTTTCAGGGTTTACTATTCTTTTAATGCTCATCAATCAATGGTTAAAAAATGTATTTGCATTTGCCTTTAGCCAACCAGCTTTGAATAAGGATTATGCTATTATCTACCGCATTCATGCCTATTCAGCGAGTTTGGTGTTATTGCCAATATTGTTGATGGTATATTACAGTTCAACCATGAACTTAAGATTGATAATTATAGTCATTATGGTGGTCTATATGATGTTAGTATATGCCACGAGCATCTTTAAGTTTGTTTTTTCAGGGCGCTTTTTGCAAAACCAATCTAATTTCATTTTAATTTTATATCTTTGCGCCTTCGAAATTTTACCATTATTGGTATTAATTAAGTCGATAAACACCATTTTAGCATATGACTAAAGAGGCTAAAGTTAAAACAATACTTGTTTCTCAAAACAAGCCAGAGCCGGGCAAGAAATCGATATTCGATGACGTAGTTGCTAAATACAAGCTCAAGCTTGATTTCAGGTCTTTTATTCAAGTTGATGCCGTTCCGGGTAAAGACATTAGGCGCAAAAAGGTTAATATTCTAAACCATACGGCTATTATCTTCAACTCTAAAAATGCTGTTGATCATTTCTTTAGAGTGGTTGAGGAATTGAGAATTGAGATACCTCAAGACATGAAGTACTTCTGTTTAACTGAGGGTATTGGTTTGTATATCCAAAAGTATATTTTCTTAAGAAAACGCAAGGTGTTTTATCCAAAAACCAACTTGGAATCAGATTTCTTAAATTTGGTCTTAAACCACAAAACTGAAAAGTATTTGTTTCCATGTTCTGATATCAGAAAATCAACCATTCCTGATTTCTTTAAAAAACATAAATTGGCTTTTGAAGAAGCTACCTTTTATAAAACTGTATCTGCTGATTTGAGTGATTTAGAGAATGTATTTTATGACATCATTGTTTTCTTTAGCCCTGCAGATATCAAATCTTTATTTGACAATTTCCCTAAGTTTAAGCAAAACAATACCCGTTTAGCTGCATTTGGAGAAAGTACCCAAAGAGCAATAGCAGAACATAAGCTTAAATGCAATATTCCAGCGCCTACTAAAGATAATCCATCTATTGTGAAAGCAATAGAAGAATACATTAAAAAGGTGAATGCCTAATAGGTGCAATGCAGCATAACTGCTGAGCCTTGGAATTGAGTAATGAACAAATAATCTTCCCCGCCTTCTTTTACTTGTAAGTTTTTATAGGTGTCTTGGGTATTAAACTTTAACCCACGGGTTTTAATATTGGCTTTGCTAATGCCTAAGTCTTTCAAATAGGTCTTACAGGCTTTGGTATTAAAGGGCATTTGTTGTTTGATATTAAACACCCTTCCCATGGTATGTTCAGGAAAAATATGGCTACTAAACCAACCAAATTGAGCTTGAATAGCCATTAAATTTTCTTGTTCAGCATAGGCCCATTGTTGCCTTAATTTATTAATACAGGCAAAGGTCTCTATAAAGTATTGCCCTATGCCTTCAGTTATGGCGATTGTTTGTTTTATACCATCAAAACCTTTTTGGACAACCTTGTCTTTTTGAATATCAATACAAGTCATTTTTGCCGGTCCTGCATAGTTTTGCTGCATCTCAATTAACAGTTCTTTCATTTCGTTTTGAACAGATATACTGTAGAAATGGGCAACGTTTTTCAATTCTTTGAGGCCCATTTCATAGTCGTACATTGGGGAGCATTTAATGACTATTTTAGGGGCAAAATCAAACAATGCATTTTGAAGTGCAACCACATTCGGACTGTGCTCTGATAAAAGAATCTGTCTTTTATCGTCAAGGCGTCTGTCAGGATCTAGATAAACCATGTCATACTTTTCTTGCGGATGGGTTTCAAGAAAATGCTCTGCAGTATCTGTGTGCCTTACAATAGTTTTAATGCCTAATTGTTGAGCATTGTATTGAAATAAGTTGTTCAGTTCGGCATCGGCATCAATACTTATTACTTCAGCACCATTTTTAGCAAAGGCTAAATCATCAATGCCCAAGCCTGCACAAAGACTTAAAATGCGCTTACATGATGGCCATAGTTCAGTCTTCATTTGAGCTGTTTTTTCAGAGCTAGCTTGTTCCAAACCGCGTTTGCTTACAAATCCGCCAGCAGCTAATAATGCAGGCAGTTTTCTTTTGAAGTTTTCGCGGAGATTGGCTTGAGTGGCAACAAAATTCACTAGGTCGCCTAACTGGGCTTTGTTTTGATATATAAAGGCATCAACCCCAATGTTAAGGGCTTGGTCAACCAATAAATTTATTTCTGGTTTAAGTGGATTAGTGTTACTTTTGTGTGACAATATTTACAATGAAAAATATAACAACAATATTAGGTTTGGTTTTGGTCTTATCATTAATGGCCTCTTGTGGCGGCAGAAGAGACCGTTGCCCTTCAGTTTACAAAAGTAAGCCAGAGCAAACAATTATCCCAGCCTAAATCTAAGTATGAATTGGATCAATTTAACAGATATAAATCAGTTAACTGACATTGATCAAACTTCTATTAGTCAGCCGATTATAATTTTTAAACATTCTACCAGATGCAGCATTAGTTGCATGGTAAAAGATCGTTTTGAAAGACATTGGCCAGCAGACCTCAAAACAGACAATGTATTTCTTTTAGATCTGCTCAATCACAGAGACATTTCCAACGAAATTGCTGCAAAGTATGAGATAGAACACCAATCTCCTCAAGTATTGGTGATTAAAAACAAGCAAGCTACTTATGTGGCTAATCACAATGGTATTAGTGCAGACAGCACCGTTCAAGCCTTGAGTTGATAATCAATAGCTATTGACTGCTTCAAATCAGGATGCAGACTTAATGAAACAGGGCAAGTTTTTGCCACTCTTTCCAAGGCAATTTTTTCATGATCAGTAAGCTCACGCGGGCTACAAATTACAAGATCAACATTTATCCCTACAATTCTTCTCGGACCTTCTTGACTCATTATTTTCGTCACTTCTGCATGCGAGCCGTCCATTACTATATCATGGTTTTGAGCATAAATACCCAATACGGTTAACATACAGGATGCTAAGGAAGTGGCTGCTAAATCTGTTGGCGAAAAGGCTTCACCTTTTCCATGATTATCAGTTGGAGCATCTGTTATGATGGTATTTTTTGAAGCTAAATGTTCAGCTTTGGTTCTTAATTCACCTGAATATATTACTTTTGATGTAGTCATATGCACTTGCAAATCTATATTAAAATTAGGCAAAATTTAAGCTGCCTTTTTTTGGCGCTTTGTTTAATGGTAAACATTAATCTAAGGGCACAAGAAGCCTATGACATTACTTTTGAAGATGCCTCTAATCAATTTGGAGGCCTAATGAATCCATCTGGTTTGGGTTTATTTTACAGACATCTCTCACCCGCCAAGAAACAAAAAAGTCAATTATGGGAATTGGCTTATTCTGGCATTCATGATTTTCGTGAAAAAAAGATCATGAATCAAAAATTATACGGCACCACCCCCTATGTATATGGCAAGGTTAACCGATTATATGCCTTGAGGCCTTTATATGGCATCAATCAGACCTTGTCTGAAAAGACCAACAAAAACAGCGTTGGTATAAATGTTTTTGCCGCCATGGGTCCTTGTTTAGGATTTTTAAAACCCAATTATGTAGTGATTGAAGTCCCTGATCCAATCAATATGCGCTATGTCTCAGAATCTGTGAAATACAATCCAGAGGTACATAAATATGAAGATGTAGTTGGTTATGCACCATTTAGATATGGTTTGAATGAAACTAAACCACTAATAGGTTTGTCGTTTAAGGCGGGCGTCAATTTTAATTGGGGCTATTATAGTCAAGAATTCAAGTCCATAGAATTGGGTTGTATGATTGATTATTTTCCAAGCCAACCAGAAATATTACATGGTGTTGCAAACAAAAGCGTTTTTTCTGCGTTTTATGTTAGTTTTGCATTCGGAAACAGTTATTGAATATGAGCGATTTGACCCTTAATTCACCAAGAAAAAGAACTAAGCCTGATTGGTTAAAGATTAAAATACCATTAGGCGAAACCTATGCTGAGGTTAAAAAGATTGTTCAGACCCATAAATTACATACGATTTGCGAAGATGGCAAATGTCCGAACATGGCCGAATGCTGGGGCGCTGGTACAGCAACTTTCATGATTTTAGGGAATGTTTGTACAAGAAGTTGTTCCTTTTGTGCTGTGGCCACTGGGCGTCCGAATGAATATGATTTAGACGAACCCAAACGCGTTGCAGAAGCTATCCGACTAATGAAAGTGAAGCATGCAGTAATTACTTCAGTTAACCGCGATGAACTAAAAGACAAAGGCGCAGGCGTATGGGCTGCTACTATTAGAGAAGTGAAACTTCAAAATCCCGGAGTGACTATGGAAACCCTTATTCCTGATTTCAAAGCCCAATGGGATCTTTTAGAAATGGTGGTGAATGAAAAACCAGAAGTCATTAGCCACAACATGGAAACGGTTGAAAGGTTATACCGCTTGGTAAGACCACAGGCCAAATACGAAAGAAGTTTGGAACAAATTAGACGCACTAAAGCCTTAGGTGCAAGAACCAAAAGTGGTATTATGTTGGGCTTGGGGGAAACACCTGATGAAGTAGCAAAGGCTATGGACGACTTGCTTGCCAATGGCTGCGATGTTTTGACTTTAGGCCAGTATTTGCAACCTACTAAAATGCACCTTGAAGTGGCCGAATACATTACGCCAGAGCAATTTGCGTTTTATAAAATTTTAGGGGAAGAGAAGGGCTTTAAAATTGTTGAAAGTGGCCCTATGGTAAGATCCTCTTATCATGCTGAAAAGCACATATAAAAATATATTGCTTGACTCCCTTTTTTTTGCTAAATTTGAAAAATTGTTATTTAGATATTTTATGAAAAATAAAATCTTACTTGTTTTAGTTGTGTGTGGCGCCGCTTATGGCATCAGCACTCTCTCTTTTAAATCGAGTGACTACAAACCTAGGACCTCCTCTAAAATTGACGAAGTGTTAACCTTCCAAAGAGCTGGTGGAAAAATTGCCGCTGGTATGTCAGACTATTTTGGTGCATTAAGGAATAACCCTGCTACTGGCATGGTTAGCCCTGAAGAGTACATGGCAGCTTTAGAGGCTTCTATGAAAATGCAAACTAAGCGTGCTGTTAATTCTGTTTGGAATGAGTTAGGTCCAGACAACGTTGGTGGCAGAACCAGAGCCTTCTTAATTGATAAAGATTCTACAAACATCATGTATGTTGGTAGTGTGAGTGGTGGATTATTTAAATCTACTACAAGAGGTTTGTCTTGGACACCAATTAATGATTATCAAGAAAACTTAAACGTTTCATGTATAGCTCAAGCTGCTACAGGTGAAATTTGTTATGGAACAGGAGAAGGTGAATTCGTATCGATCACAGGAACCTCATTAGGTACTCCAGGTTTTGCTGGTGCTGGTATATTCAGATCAACTAACCGTGGCAGATCATTTACCAGATTAGCTGCAACCGCTAATTTTGGCAATATCAATTCTATGGCAGCTGATATGCGTTCAGGTAAAAGTATTATTTATGCTTCTACTTCAGGTGGTATCAGAAAATCTATAGATGGTGGTGCAACTTGGACTATGGCTAAAACTGGCAACAGTAAAGAGGTTAAAGTAGGTGTAGACGGCATGGTAATTGCGCAATCTGCATCTACAATTGTTAAAAGTACAGACGAAGGCACTACTTGGACTACCATTACACCTCCAAGCGTAGGTATATCAAGAGCTTCTATAGCTATTTCTCCGCAAGATCCAAACTATGTTTACATCATGGTATCTGGCAATGACTCTAAATTAGTAGGCGTATTCAGAACTAAAGATGCCGGTAGTAGCTGGGAACAAATAGTAGCAGCTAGCTCTACTTATTTTGATCCATTGATTTCATTGGCAAGTTCTCAAGGTTATTACAACAACGTTTTAACTGTTGACCCACTAGATAAAAACCATATCATTATGGGCGGTGTTGCTCTAGCTGAATGGAGAGAAGGCAGTAATCCTAAATACATAGCTTCTCAGAATGATTTTGGTGGAGCCAATCCTGCTTATGTGCATTCAGACAAGCACGTATTACAATGGGATATGAGCACTACACCTCCAACTTTGATTTGTGGTAATGATGGTGGATTGTTCTTCAGCTCAGATAATGCTAAAACTTTTACAGCTAAAAACCAAGGCTTTAATGCTACTCAATTCTATGCAGTTGCTGCAGATTATATGGGCAATGTTGTAGGAGGAACTCAAGACAACGGTACTCAGTATATCAACAAAAAAGGCAATACCAAAAAAGCTGCTGTTGAAATTAAAGGTGGTGATGGTTTCCAAACCGAAATATCTGTAAAAGATAACTCAATCATCTTTGCTGAAACTTACTATGCTAATGTTACCCGTTCAAGAGACTTTGGTAAAACTCAATCTTGTCTTTGGGACAGAAGAATCGCTAGAACATTTTTAAGCTTATCAGATACAGCCAAATATTGCGAACACAGTCATTCTTCAAACTATGCACCATTTAACGCAAAGTTCCGTTTGTGGGAGCATCCGGATCCAAATAATAATACTTCAAGATTGTTCTTAGCCATTAACGGATCAGTATGGATGGGTATTGGTGTAACTGATTTCCAAAAAGAGCCAGAATGGTATATGTTAACCTCAGCTATTGGCGGTGGTCAAGTATGGGATTTAGAGCCAAGCAATGATGGTAATTCATTATTCATCACAAATAGCAACAGCATCTACCGCATAGATGGTATTAATTCTGCAACTTATTATAAATGGTCTAATTACAATGCGGTACCTCCAGGCATCAGTTTTAAAGATTTAGGTTTTACTGCTAATGGCGCAAGAGCAATTTCATCTATTTGCTTAGATCCAAATGACAACAATTCAGCGTTGATTACTCTAGCTCAATATGGTTCTAGCAACTATGTTTACAAAGGCACTAACATGTTAGGCACAACAGCTACTTTTACCAATATCACTAATAACTTACCTGCTATGCCGGTGTATGATGGATTAATTGCTTTGAGCAGTTCTAATTTAATGTTCTTAGCTACAGACTTAGGTGTATACGCCTCTGATGATGGTGGTGCAACATGGTCAGCACAAACCAACGCGACTAATAAATTCCCTAAAGTAGCAACTTTATCAATTCGTCAATACACATTCCCTGGTAGAAATAGAGGTTCTATTTACGCTGGTACGCACGGTAGAGGCTTCTTCGAATGTCAACAATACTTTACCAATATCAATGATGTTCAAAACACCAAATCTTCTAATGCTTTGAAGTTATATCCTAACCCATCTGATGATGTTGTAAATGTTAGCATAGATATCAAAGGTAATGTTGAAGATGTTACCGTTAAAGTATTAGACTTTACTGGTAAAACAGTAATGACTAAAATTATTGGTAAAATGACTTCAGCAACGAATGAAGTGGCTTTAGATACTAAAGCGCTTCAGGCTGGTACTTACATTGTAACAGCAGTTGGTAATGGTGGTTACAACTTCGGTGTATTGAAACTTGTTATCAGACATTAATCCTATTTAAATACAATAGAAAGCCCTCAATTGAGGGCTTTTTTTATGAGCTTAACATTTGATCATATCAAGTCTATTCAGGGGATTAAACAGATGGCCAATGCTTGCGCCATAGACAACACCTTATTAGCAGATGTGGTAAAGGCCTTAAGTCATAAGGATTATTATAGCGCCTATAATGCCTCTTGGATTTTGGCACATTGTTTTACAGAGCATCCGGACTTGTACCAATCAGAGTATACACCTTTGTTATTGCATGCTGCCAATGCTTTTAAAGGTAAATCTGGCATAATGCGCAATGTGCTTAAGGTTTTTCAATCAGTTGAAATTAAGGGCAAGCAAATTGAAACTGTAATGGAATTGGCCTATTATACACTTGAAAATATTCAGGCTGAAGCTGCACTAAGAGCGTTTTCTATCACCATATTAGAAAGATATGTACAGCATTTTCCAGAACTCATTCCCGATCTGGTATTTAAGTTAGAACGTGAATTGCCAAATGCTGGAGCTGCATTTACCGTTAGGGCAAGGCTTTTTTTAAAACGCTACAAGCATAATACATAGTGAATTTTGTGAAGACTTTAATTTTGCAAAATAGGATCATAGCCCTTATTTTGTAATGGTTTGAAGCTGTTTAAGACCCAAATAGAATTACAAGCATACTTAACGCTTTTGCGCAAGCAGTCGCAGAGTATAGGGTTTGTTCCTACTATGGGTGCTTTGCACGATGGTCATATTCAGTTGGTAAAAGCCTCTATACAAGAGAATGATCTTACAGTAGTTTCTATTTTTATCAATAAAAAACAGTTTAACAATCTAGATGACTACAACAATTATCCTCAGAATCTTAGCAACGATATGCAATTGTTAGAGCGTGTTGGTTGTGATGTTTTGTTTATGCCTGATCATGACGAAATGTATCCTAAAACCTATGTGCCTATAAACCTAGATCTTGGGCAATTGAATACCGTTTTAGAAGGCCCTAATAGACCAGGTCATTTTGATGGTGTAGTACAAGTGGTTAATCGCCTATTTAATTATGTAATGCCCAACAAAGCGTATTTTGGCTTGAAGGATTATCAGCAATGCATGGTGATTAAAGTTCTACAAGAGGCGTATTTTCCTCAAATAGATTTAGAGTTTTGCGATACGGTGCGTTTGAGTAATGGTTTAGCCATGAGCTCACGCAATCTCAGACTGAGTAAACAAGGTGTTGATTTAGCGAGCCAATTATACAAAATGCTCGATATGATCAAACGCCTATCGCAACACATAGAATCAAAAGATGCCCTTCAATATGCCAAACATTTATTGACCCAAAAACACATAGAAGTGGAGTATTTAACTTTAGCCCATGCAGATACCCTAACTTTGGGTAAAAAATGGTTTAAAAAACAAAAAAATGTGGTGTTAATTGCAGCCCATATAGAAGGCGTTAGACTTATAGATAATATTGTTTTTTAGTATGTCATTTATTCAAGCACAAGACAAGTATTTAAAAGCATTAGCAATGCATTTGAGACAATTCAATGATATTGATTTGCTTAAAAAACGCTTGACTTATTCTAGATGGAAAGTAGCGGAGAACCTCGATAAATTGCTGTTTGAGTTTGAGACCAATGTTAAAAAGAACAATGGGCAAATAGCTTGGTGCCCCGATGCTAAAAATGCATTAGAGCAACTCAATAAACATATCAATAATTTTAACCAAGTTACCTTCTTCAAGCACAATGCTGTTAAGCACTTTGTTAAGTATGTCAATATTGCAGTTCCAGAGCCACCAGATCAACCAGAGGTAGTCGTAATTGGTGCAAAATTTACCATGGCCAACTCGGGCAGTTTTTATTCAGTTTTGGCCGATTCTATGGAATACCAACAGGTCTTAAAAGCCAAAAAAATCATTGTTATAGCTGGTGTAGACAGCATGATAGCATTACAATCTGAATTATATGCTGCCAAACAATTGTATGCTTTATATGAAACAGGTAACCTGCATTATCCATTTGAACTATTGGCGAAGCCAGGCAAACTTAAAGGCCTTCAAGCAGAAGTGATTCTTTTACTTACAGACATCAATAAACATGCTTTATTGGAACAACCCCAGCACAGAGCCTTGTTTAATTTGTTGAATTTTGATTTACCGCCTGTTTGCCCAATGCAAAGGTTAAGTGGCCTATCTGTAGGCTGGGAATCAAAAGATACCCTCAGCCAATTATTGGCTACTTTTATTGATTCCAATAAAGGCAAGTCATTTATCAATCACAACTATGGTTTAAGGCTATTAAATCAGTTTTTGCCCTACGATATTGACTTATATGAGCATATATTGATGCTGAGAGCTGAACACCATCAGGAAGATAAAAAAGGCTTTTTTAGTGGCTTTTCAGATAAAGACAAGAGTGGATTAGTGCTGCAGCCAAAAAAATTCAAAGATCCTGAGAAATTCGAACAATATGCTCAGCACCATTTTGGTAAGATTATTTAGCTTCTAAATAGATTTTACTCAGCGCCACGTAGGCATCTGCATTTTTAATGATTTTTTCTTTTTGGGCATCTGATATGGTTTTAACCACTTTACCTGGTATGCCTAAAACCAATGAATAGGGCGGTATTAAAGCCCCTTCAGTGACCACCGTCCCGGCGCCAATAATACTGTATTCGCCAATCACAGCCCCATTCAATATTGTAGCATGAATGCCCACTAAAACATTGTTCTGCAGTGTAGCGCCATGCACTACTGCGCCATGGCCTATAATACAAGATTCTCCAATGTTTACTGGAAATCCTGGATCAACATGAATAGTGGCATTGTCTTGAACATTGCTTCGGTTGCCAATGTGAATATGGTCGGCGTCACCGCGCAATACGGCACCATACCAAATGCTTACCTCATCGCCTAAATGGACTTTGCCAAATACACGGGCTGTTTCGGCAATGAAATTTGCTTTACCTTTGCTTATAATTGATTTTAATTCTGAAGCATTAATCATGAGTGAATCGGACTATCTACTTACAAACATAGCACAAATTCATGGTATTCTAGACCAAGGTGTAGAATGTCTGAAGGGCAGCAATATGCAACAAATCAACAAGCTTGAAAAGGCTTACATTAAGGTTGAAAATGGGCTTATTGCCGAATATGGTTCAATGCAAGATTGCCCAAACTATGAGGGCAATACCATAGACTTAAGTGATCATTGGGTAATACCTGCTTTTGTAGATTCTCATACCCATATGGTTTTTGCTGCTTCCAGACACAACGAATATGTAATGCGTTTGCAGGGTAAGACTTATGAAGACATTGCCACAGAGGGTGGTGGTATTTTGAATTCTGCACTTCGTTT
>JAURIG010000059.1 GCA_030832905.1 Bacteroidota bacterium | reverse complement strand
CAGGCCATCACGGATTAAGCAATATCATTGCCAGTGTAGATTACAATATGCAACAAATCGATGGCAATGTGCAAGATATTATGGGCTTTAATCAGTTGCGCAACAAGTTCGAAGCATTCAATTGGACAGTTCTTGAAATGAATGGCAACGACATGCAATCCATATTAGATACCAATGCAAAGGCACAAGCCCTCAGAGCAGAAGGCAAGCCAATTGTGTTGTTAATGACAACAGAGATGGGAGCAGGTGTTGATTTTATGATGGGTTCACATGAATGGCATGGTATTCCACCCAACGATGACCAATTGGCAAAAGCCTTGGCTCAATTGCCAGAAAGTTTAGGCGATTATTGATACGATTTTTCAAAGCACGGCGTTAATTCATCATGAAACATATTTTATTAGCGGTTCTTATCATTGTTTTTGGGTCTGTTCAAGCTCAAACAAAAGAGAAGACACGTATACTCTTGATTTTTGACGCATCGGGTAGTATGACTACCCAAATTGAAAAAACGAGTAGAATGGCTGTCGCTAAGCGCATGGCCTTAAAAATTGTCGATAGTTTATCGACTTTTAAAAATGTTGAATTGGCCTTGAGGGTTTATGGTCATCAAAAAACAGTTGATTTAAAAGATTGTAAAGATTCAAAATTAGAAGTGCCTTTTGCTCCCAATAATACGGTAATTCTAAAAAAACGCATCAATAGTTTAGTGCCTAAAGGTTGGACACCAATTGCTTACTCATTGCAAGAATGCGAAAAGGATTTTCCTGCAGAAAAGGGGGTTAGAAATTTAGTGATCATTATAACAGATGGATTGGAAGAATGTACTGGAGATCCTTGTCAAATTTCCCAAGCGCTTCAGAAGAAAGGTATTTTCTTAAAGCCTTTTATTATCGGCTTGGGCTCTTCAGAACAGTTTAAATTAAAGTTTGATTGCCTAGGGACTTATTACGATGCCAATACTGAAAAAGATTTCATTAATGTGGTAGGAGTAGTGGTTTCTCAAGCCATGAATGCTACCAGTTGTCAGGTCAATTTGTTGGATAAAAAATTAAGACCTGTGGAGACCAATTCCCTAATGAGTATTTATGATGCCGCTACCAAGAAGTTACTGTTCAATTATGAGCATACCATGAATGGCAGGGGTGTACCAGATACTTTGTTCTTAGATCCATTAAGGAAATATGATTTTGTAATTCATACTTTGCCACCCGTGCGCAAAAACAATGTTGAACTCATAGTGGGCAGACACAATATCATACCGATTGATGTGCCTCAAGGGTTTATTGATTTTGTTTGTACAGGCAAAACCAATTACGTCGACCTCAAAGCCATAATCACTGTTAAAAACCAATATGAAATTGTAAATGCTCAAACTTTTAATACTAAAAAAAGGTATTTGTGCGGCGTATATGAAATGGAATTGTTAACCACACCTCGCATTCACCTTGACAGTGTGGTGGTGGATGAGAACAAAACAACCTCAATTGTGATTCCTCAACCAGGGAGATTGCAAATCAACAAAAGCAGAGATTTAGTTTGTGGTATATACCATGTCGTCAATGGTCAAGTAAAATGGGTGGCAGATATCAGCGATGATTATTTTCAGTCCATTATTATGCAACCAGGAAAATACTTGGTGATTGGCAGAAGCAAACCAGAAACCAGAACCATATACACCTTTGAAAAGGAGTTTACTATTACCTCAGCAACCACTACAGAAATTAACTTATAATGTATACAATAGAAATACTTGGCAGCAATGATACCCGTTCCGGATTTGGAGCAGGTTTATTAGAAGCAGGCAAAATCAATCCTCAGGTAGTAGCCCTTTGTGCTGACTTGACAGGTTCACTTAAAATGGATGCCTTTAAAAAAGCCTTTCCTGAACGCTTTTTTCAAATGGGTATAGCCGAAGCCAATATGATTGGTGTTGCCGCTGGTTTAGCCACAGCTGGTAAAATTCCATTTACAGGCACATTTGCTAACTTTAGCACAGGCAGAGTGTATGATCAAATTCGTCAAAGTGTTGCTTACAGCGGTAAAAACGTTAAGATTTGTGCTTCTCATGCCGGTTTAACTTTAGGAGAAGACGGGGCTACCCATCAAATATTGGAAGACATAGGAATGATGAAAATGTTGCCAGATATGGTAGTTATTAATCCTTGTGATTTTAACCAAACTAAGGCAGCTACTATGGCTATTGCAGAATATGAGGGACCATGTTATTTGCGTTTTGGTCGTCCTAAAGTGCCAATTTTTACTGCACCTGATCAAGTGTTTGAAATCGGTAAGGCTTGGACCATATTTGAAGGGGCTGATGTTTCTATTTTTTGTACAGGCCATTTGGTTTGGAAAAGCATTCAAGCCGCTCAAATTTTAGCTGAAAAAGGTATACATGCAGAAGTCATTAATATCCATACTATAAAACCATTAGATGCTGAAGCAGTTCTGCGTTCTGCTGCTAAAACTCGATGTGTGGTAACTGCAGAAGAGCACATGTTTAACGGTGGTATGGGCGATAGCATTTGCCAATTACTTGCACGTCAAATGCCTTTGCCGGTTGAAATGGTTGGGGTCAATGACACCTTTGGTGAAAGTGGAACACCAGATGAATTGATGGCTAAATACCATATTGATACCATTGATGTTGTTGCAGCAGTCGAAAAAGTAATCAAAAGAAAATAATCGACCTTAGGGTATTGATAACAAAAAAGCCTCTGAATTTTCAGAGGCTTTTTTAATTTAGGGTGATCAATGGGAATCGAACCCACGGCCCTCAGAACCACAATCTGATGCTCTAACCATCTGAGCTATGACCACCGTTTAAGGAGTGCAAATATAAAATTTATCCGATGCAATGCAAAATAAAAAACGAGATTGATAGCACCTTCTTTTAGGAAGCTTAGAAAGGGTAGCCGATACCAAAATTTAAAATGGAATATTTGGTGAAGTATTTATTGCGAGCAAAGTCTTTGATCACCAAAGTTTCACCAACTGGTTTCTCTGGGTTTTTAATTTGCATGCCCCAATCCAATCTAAATAAGAAAAATTCAAAGTCAAAGCGCAGTCCAATACCAGTGTTCATGGCTGTTTCAAATAGAAAGGCTCTGGGTTTAAATAATTTTAAAGGGTCAACATTGTTCACATTGCGCGCCAACCAAACATTGCCGGCATCAAGGAACAAAGCGCCTTCTACTTTTTTGTCAATAATATCAAAGCGGTATTCTGCGTTGGCTTGTATAATTAAATTACCAGCTCTGTCTATCCGGAAGTTCTTTGAGCTTTCAGCATAACTTCCAGGCCCAATTGTTCTTGGTCGCCAAGCCCTTAAACTGTTGGCCCCACCAATAAAAAACAACTTATCAAATGGCACGACCAATTGATTGCCATACGGATAGGTTAAACCTAAATTAAAACGCAATATGGTAGAGTGGTTTTCGCTGAAAACGGTACTGCAGCGGGCGTCAATTTCAGATTTGGCATACTGGTAATAATTGACCTTAAACAATTGGTAAGACGTGTCTGCTTGCTGTTTGGTGTCTAATGTTCTGCGGATCAATCGGTGAATATTACCGCCAAATTCTATCACATTGGCTCTTATGAAAAAACTAGATCGACTTTTTGTGGTGTTTTTATCTGAGAATAAAAAACTCAGGCCAGAAGAGGTAATTAAGTTATTTGAAAATAGCCGCTGGATGAAAGCGCTATCGGCTCTTTTGGAAATATCAATTTTTAGGGTGTTTCTGCTAAAAGACATTTCAAATACATTGATAAACCAATTGGCTCTGGTTGTGCTGATTTGGTATTGGTAGGTAAGGGGTATGATTTTTCTTAAATAGTCAGGATTCTTCTCATATAACAAAGACAAATTAAAATTCGTTTTAATGGCTTTTACTTGAGGTAGCTTTTCTAAAGGTTTAAGAATTGATGACTTTGGAATACTTAAAGATAGATTTAAACTTTGTTGATAGGCTGGGTTAAAATGCTTGATTTTATTGGTGATGGTGTCGCGGTATAATTGTGCCTCAATTCTTGTGTTGGCGCTTATGTTAAACAACTCAGCATTGTGAAACAAATTTCTGTGGGTCCAGATTAAACTATTAGCGACCCCATAAGAGTTGCCCAAATTTATGTTTTGGATCCGGTTTAATTGAGACATAATCCCTTGAGGTTCTATTGTGAATGTTTGCCTGTAATTGGTTTTTAATGACACAATAGCTTCAAGGCCTTTGATGCTGTCCTTTAGGGAAGGTTTAAATGCTATATCAATGAATTTAAACAAACTAAATTCTGATAATTTGGCGTAAGTGTGCTCCATTTCCTCGGCTTTAAATAAATCGCCTATCTGAAATTGCAAAGCGTTGTATATGACTTGAGGTTTAATTGGAAAGCCATTGAAATGAAATTCCACACCATTGAAAGTCATTGCTGGGGTTAAGCGATGGGTTTCTGAGTCGTTTTCAAAAACCACTTTGATTTTTTGAATGCTCAGTTTTTCAAAACGTTCTTGATTGCTTTTGTTGGCTATGGCTATGCTGATGTTTAAACCTTTTCTAATGGCACTCGTGTCTAATTCAAAATCGATATAGTCTTTTGTGAAATCATAATAACCGTTGTTTCGCATAAGCAGGGTTAAACGGTTACGCTCTTTATTGATCATGTCTAAATCAAGGATACTGCCTTTGGTGAGGTAGGATTTAGACATATTTTGGTTTAAGAAAACGTCAACTTCAGCATCGTCTGCAAACAAATTAACACTTTGAATGGTGTAAGTTTGAGCAGGTATTATGTTATAAATAACGGTAGCTTTCTTACCCTTGTATTGAATGCTATGGGTAATGTAGCAGTTGAAATACCCTTTTGAAATCAAATAGTTTTGTAAATTTAACTTAGACTTTTCAATTTGATTGGTGTCTAATATAACAGGGGCTTCACCGTAACTTCTCAAAAGGGTTCTGAATCTGCTAGAGTCACTTCTTTCAGGATGTTTTTTTGAAGAACCTAAATTGTATAATCCCAAGTGGAATTTGCCTAAAAATAAGATACTGCGATTAGGTTTATGTCTGATGTAAAGCGCTTTTTCGTCATCTAGTTTAGACATGACACTCAATAAGAGGTTATTGCTACTATCTGAACTGATCAATTTATTTTTAACCAATAAATGTTGTCCTTCGGGAACTAATTTGGTAGTTTTGCAGGCAACAACGAACATCAACATTAAGCCTAACAAAGCTTTTAAGCCATGATTAGTAAAGCGAATATTCAATTGGTCAAGGGTCTTCAAGATAAGAAACTGAGACAAAAATACGGCCAATTTATAGTCGAGGGCGAAAAAAGTATTGCCGAATTGTTGAAAAGCCCCTATAAAGTCACAAAGCTGTTTGCAGTCTCTGAATGGTTGAATAACAATCAATTAGAGTTAAAACAAGCCCAAGTCTTTGAAGTGACTGACCAAGAACTTAAACAGTTGTCGTCGCATTTTGCCCCTCAAAAGGTTTTGGCCTTGGTTCAAATGCCAGATTGGTCTAATCACCAAAGTAAAGGGCCTTGGGTGCTTGGATTAGATGCCATTCAAGACCCAGGGAATATGGGCACCATCATCAGAATAGCTGATTGGTATGGTATTGATACTATTGTTTGCAGTATTGGTTGCACAGATGTTTATGCCCCTAAATGCATCAATTCAACTATGGGTAGTTTTTTGAGAGTAAAAGTGTTGTACGGCGATATTTTAAAGTATGCTCAGGCAGCAGATTTACCATTGGTGGTTGCTGATTTTAATGGGATTAATATTCATAAGGGCCCTTTGCCTCAAAAAGGGTTATTGGTGATTGGTAATGAAGGGCATGGTGTAGATCAAGTGCTATTGGATCATGCGGCTTATGAATTAACCATTCCTAAATTCGGGCAAGCAGAGTCTTTGAATGCGGCAGTGAGTGCTGCGATATTGCTCGATCGTTTAAAGGCATAAAAAAAGCCCCTGAAATTCAGAGGCTTTAGTAAAATTTTTTATTGATTAATGTTTGTCTTTGCAACAAGCTTTGCCTTCAGCTTTGTTTTTGCATGACGCAGGGTCAGCTGCACAAGCTTTTCCATTTTCACCTTTGCAACATTGACCATCAGCTTCGCCATGGCATTCCATTTTCTCTGCTGGGCATTGACCAATCCAATTGCCATTAGCATCGTACATGCTTAAGCAATGTGCTTTTTGAGTTGAGTCACAGCCAAGGCTATCGCACATTTTAGCACACTCGTCTTTGCTCATAGTTGCACACAAAGTCATATCGCATTTACCAATCATGTGGGGATTCTCTGAAGCACAAACCTCAGTTTTGTTTTTGCAACAATCTTTATCAGCACCATGAGAGGCCGTTGAGATGTGTGGTGCAATTACCAATGATACTATACTCATTAATTTGATTAAGATGTTCATAGAAGGGCCTGAAGTGTCTTTGAACGGATCACCAACAGTATCACCAGTTACAGAAGCTTTATGTGGCTCAGATTTTTTGTAAAATGTTTCACCGTTGATTTCAACACCTTTTTCAAAAGATTTCTTTGCGTTATCCCAAGCACCGCCAGCGTTGTTTTGGAAAATACCCATTAACACACCACTTACAGTAACACCTGCTAACAAACCACCTAAGATTTCAGCAGAGCTAGTGTCAGGGAATACGCCTTTAAACCCAAAACCAACTAAAACTGGAACCAATAAAGCAATAGCTCCCGGAGCTAACATTTCTCTTAAGGATGCTTTGGTTGAAATGGCCACACACTTTTCGTATTCTGGTTGGGCTTTGTATTCCATAATGCCCGGAATTTCTCTGAACTGTCTTCTAACTTCGTTAACCATATCCATAGCTGCTCTTCCAACTGCTGCAATAGCTAATGAAGAGAAAATGAATGGGATCATACCACCAATAAATAAAGCCGCTAATACTGGGGCTTTGTATATGTTGATGGCATCAATACCTGCAACACCAACAAAGGCGGCAAATAATGCCAAAGAGGTTAATGCTGCAGAAGCAATTGCAAAACCTTTACCTGTAGCAGCCGTTGTATTACCTACGGCATCAAGATTATCTGTTCTTTCACGAACTTCAGGAGGTAATTGACTCATTTCAGCAATACCACCAGCGTTGTCAGCGATAGGACCGAAAGCATCAATCGCTAATTGCATAGCAGTAGTTGCCATCATACCAGCTGCGGCAATAGCCACACCGTATAAACCAGCAAAGCTATAAGAAGTGATAATACCAGCGGCTAAAACTAAAATAGGAATAACCGTAGATTCCATACCTACAGATAAACCACCGATAATATTAGTCGCATGGCCTGTAGCTGATTTTTGAATGATTGAATTAACCGGACGTTTGCCCATGGCAGTGTAGTATTCTGTAACAATGCTCATTAAAGCACCAACAACCAAACCTACAATGATAGAAGAGAAAACACCCATTTTGGTGAATTCAAAACCTCTAAGTTTTAAAATACCATCAGGTAAAATATAATCTACTAAGAAGTATGAAGCGATGGCTGTCAAGATGATTGAAGACCAATTGCCCATGTTTAATGCGTTTTGAACTGAATCTGTTTCGTTTTTAATGCGGGTAAACCAAGTACCAACGATAGAGAAGATCAAACCCATACCAGCTATCAACATTGGTAACAATACAGGTGAAATATCATTGTTAGGCAATTTGATTTCTTGACCCAGTACCATTGTAGCTAAAATCGTAGCCACATATGAACCGAATAAGTCAGCACCCATACCAGCAACGTCTCCTACGTTGTCTCCAACGTTGTCTGCAATTGTAGCAGGGTTACGCACATCGTCTTCAGGAATACCTGCTTCAACTTTACCGACTAAGTCAGCACCAACGTCAGCAGCTTTGGTGTAAATACCGCCACCAACTCTTGCAAATAATGCAATTGATTCAGCTCCTAATGAAAAACCTGCCAATACTTCAATGGCTGTTTCCATATTGCTAGTACCCATTGGTACAAACATGTTGTAGAATAATATAAACAATGAGCCTAAACCGATAATGGCTAAACCTGCAACCCCTAAGCCCATAACTGCACCACCATTGAATGATACTTTTAAGGCTTTTGCTAAACTTGTTCTGGCAGCTTGCGTGGTTCTAACATTGGCCTTAGTGGCAATGTTCATACCGATGTAACCAGCTAAAGCTGATAACACAGCACCAATAAGGAAAGCAACTGCAATCATTGGATGAGAATTTTCAACCAAAGTGCCGCTCCAAGCTAAAAGGATAGCAGCGATGATGGCGAAGTAACTAAGCACTTTCCATTCAGCTTTTAAGAAAGCCATCGCACCTTTGGCAATGTATGATGCCAAGCGGTTCATGTTTTCGTCGCCAGTTTCTTGTTTGTTAACCCAGGCAGATTTTACGGCCATAACCAGTAAACCTACGAGGCCTAATAAGGGTACTAAATAGACAATTGGATTCATAATAAATAATTTCAGTATTAAAGGGCGCAAAAATAGGTAAAATATATCAAACTAACCATTTTACTTGTGAGTATAAATGTGTTTTGACGATAAAGTAAAACAGGGTCTTATTCTACCCAGCTTTTGTAGTAACTTGGATCTTCAATTTGAAGGGCTGCTTTGGTGATTTTTAACGGGAAAAATGGGTCTATCATAACAGCGAGTTCTTTGGTTTCCTTTGCTCCAATGCTTTTTTCAACAGTCCCAGGGTGTGGTCCATGCGGAATGCCCTTAGGATGCAAGGTGATCATGCCTTTTTCTACGTGTTTTCTACTCATGAAATCACCATCCACATAGTATAGGACTTCATCAGAATCAACATTGCTGTGATTGTATGGTGCAGGGATAGACTCCGGATGATAATCGTATAAGCGTGGCACAAAAGAACAAATAACAAAATTGTGCCCTTCGAAAGTCTGGTGAATGGGCGGTGGCATGTGCACTCGACCAGTTATAGGTTCATAATTGTGAATGCTAAAGCCATAAGGGTAGTGGTAGCCATCCCAACCAATGGCATCAAAAGGGTTGGTAGTGTAAATGTATGGGAAAATCTCATCCCCTTTTTTGATCAGTACTTTAAATTGTCCGTGCTCATCATGGGTTTCTAAGTCAGTGGGCAATTTGATATCTCTTTCGCAATAAGGGGAATGTTCTAAGTATTGCCCCATGGTGTTGAGGTATCTTTTCGGAGGTCTTATTGGGCTAAAAGATTCTATGATCATTAGCCTGTTTTGACTATTGTTGAAATGGATTTGATAAATGACGCCTCTAGGAACGACTAAATAATCGCCATACTCAAATTCAATTTTGCCATATAAAGTTTGCAAGTAACCGCTGCCTTCATGAATAAAAATGACTTCATCAGCATCCGCGTTTTTGTAAAAATAATCAGTCATTGAGGCTTGTGGAGCGGCAGAAGACATATATAGATCATTGTTAAACAATTGGATCACACGGCTTTCTAAATAGTCTTTTTTAGGCGCAACATTAAAGGTTAAAAAAGATCTGTTTTGCATGTTATTAGCAATTGCAGCCTCAGGCGCTATAGAATATGGTTGGCCTATTGACTCTACTAAAGTTGGTGGATGGCAATGGTAAACCAAGGAATATGTGCTTGAGAAACCTTCTGTGCTAACCAATTCTTCAGCATACAAGTTGCCATCTGGTTTTCTGAACTGGATATGTCTTTTAGACGGAATTTTACCGGCTCTATGGTAATGTGGCATTTTTTTATCTAAATTTGTTGGTAAAAATACAGAATAATAATCAATGTTGTTTCGTTACCCGATTTGTTTTTGCCTACTATTTATCCTGATGCTCATGGGGTTACCTGCTTGTAAGCAGGCTCAAAACCCTCGTTTTATTGCTGAGTCTGACACTACTTTTTCTATTGAAATTCGCAATATCAGCAAGAAAATTAATTTGGAGCCAAGCAATCCTGAGTTGTATTACAAACGATCAAATACCTTTTTTTATGAGCAAAATTTTAAACAAGCTCAATACGACATTGAATACGCTCTTCATCTAGATTCTGTCAATCCTCTATACCATTATGTGCATGCTAAGTATTTAATGTCTGGTGATACGGCAAACGCTAAAATCGCCGAACAGTCTTACAATAAAGCTATTCAATTGAAGCCTAACTTTTTTGATGCCACAATGGATTTAGCCAAGTTGTATTTGGCCAAACAGGATTATTCAAAAGCTCAGGCCTTATACATTAAAGCCAATAAAATAGATGTGGTAAACCCTGGGCCTTATTTTTATTTGGGTATTATCGCTAAAGAAACCGGCGATACCTCTAAGGCTATTTTATTGTTTGAGCAAACACTTACCTATGATAGTAAACACTATGATGCCACTATGCAATTAGGTAATTACTACGCAGAACTAGATAATAAAAAAGCATTGTTGTTTTTTGATAGAGCGCTTGAAATCAATGCCTTTAGCGATGAAGCAATGTATGCCAAGGGTCTATATTTACAACAGCACCATCTATACAAAGATGCCATGAAACTATATGAGGCAGTTGCTAGAATTAATCCTTCACATATTTTTTGCCGTTACAATCTTGGGTATATTCATGGCTTATTTAACGATTACAGCAAGGCAATCTCGTTTTTAGATGATGCCATAACCTTATCTCCTGAATATGCTGATGCCTATACCCTTAGAGGGTTTATGAAGGAACAATTAAAGAATAGTACTGGGGCGTATAATGATTACAAACATGCAATCTTGTTAGATGATAATCAAAACAAAGCCAAAGCCGGCTTAAAGCGCATCAATATTACGATTTCAATGCCTTAATTTAG
>JAURIG010000058.1 GCA_030832905.1 Bacteroidota bacterium | reverse complement strand
ATCAGTCTCAAGCTGAATTGTCTCAATTATTGAATCAATTTCATATTGGAATAGGCACACTTGCACTTCATAGAAAAGGTATCAAATCTACAACTACAATTAAGAATAGAGAATATTGTAAATATAGAATACCATTCATTTTTGCACATGCAGATATTGATTTTTTAGAATCAGAATATAGTTTTTTCAAACAATTACTTTCCGATGAAACATCAATTGATTTAAGGTCGATAATTGAATGGTATAAATATTTAGATTTTAACAATCTTTCAAGTCAGTTTGATTCTATAGTTCAATCTAAATTATCTTATAAAACAAAAATGAAATATCTATACCAACTTATTTCAAAACAATGACCGTACTGTACCTAACAGAGAATATTGATCAGAGTTTTGTATACGATGATATTTGTTTGTTGGCAGCAGATAACAACAGGGTTGTTGTAATGGTGCAGGAGCCAGTTCAGAAGGCATTTAATTGGCCTCAAAATGTTGAAATACATGAAATACAGTTAGGGGCTTTTAAATGGGGTTTACAATCAATTTTATGGTTATTCAATTGTTTATTCAAAGAGCTTGTATTCACCAAATGGATAACCCACTTAAAACAAGCTATCGGCATACTTAAATACAATCAAATTAAAGCCAATTCAATCATTAAATTTTGTAAAAACCAATCAATTGCGCCTGATTTAGTATATGCCTTTTGGTTTTATGATTTAAGCTATTTTTCTATTCTAAAATCTCAGTTTAAAGGCAGTCAATTTATTGCAAGAGCCCATGGAGGCGATTTATATGAATACCGCAGCTCAATAAATAACAGACCTTTGTTCAGAAAGACGCAATTAAATGCATTAGATGCTTTGTATACAGTATCTCAAAATGGCAGTCAATATTTAAAGCAATTGTACCCTCAATATGCACATAAAATCAAGTGTCAATACATCGGCAGTCAAATGCACGATTATATACCACAACTACCACAATCAGTTGTATTAGTATCTTGTTCAAACATAAGAGATGTTAAGCGCGTGTATTTAATCGCAGAGGCCCTTCAACACATCTACATTCCAGTAACTTGGTACCATATAGGCGATCAAAATTTAGCAGCTAAAAATGATCCAACAATCCAACAATATCAAATCGCAATTGAAGCTTTAAAACAGAAACCAAATATTCAGTTTAAAGCAATGGGTCAATACACTCATCAGCAAGTATTTGATTTTTATCAATCACAAGCTTTATCAATATTTATTAGCACATCATCTGCAGAAGGATTACCAATTAGTATTATGGAAGCCATGAGTTTTGGCCTACCTATATTGGCTACAGATGTTGGTGCCTGTAATGAATTAGTTAACTCAGCAACAGGACTACTAATGCCAGCAGATGTCAAACCCAATCAAATTGCCGATTGCATAATGGCACTATTACCCAAAAGCCAGTCAGCGGACTTTAGACAAGGTGTAAGGCGCTATTGGGAACAGCATTTTAATTTACAAACCAACCATTTACAATTCATACAATCAATCAATGAGCTCAATTGAAATTATTGCAGAAATTGCTCAAGCCCATGATGGCAGTTTAGGCATTGCCCATTCATACATTGATGCCTTATCTCAAACAGGGGTCAATACCGTAAAGTTTCAAATGCATATTGCTGAGGCTGAAAGCAGCATTCACGAACAATTTAGAGTACCCTTTAGTTACGAAGATGCTACTAGATACGACTATTGGAAACGCATGGAATTTAGCCTAGAAGAATGGGCTGGTTTAAAAGCGCATTGTGAAGACAAAGGTCTGAGGTTTTTGTGTTCGCCGTTTTCAATTCAAGCCTTTCATCAGTTAGAACAATTACAAGTTGATAGATACAAAATTGCCAGTGGCGAAGTCAGTAATTTTTTATTGCTTGATAAAATCTCAGCCACTAAAAAACCAATGCTGATTTCAAGTGGCTTAAGTTCTATCAGTGACCTACAAAACAGCCTCGCATATTGCGAAGAAAAAGGCGGTCAAGTGGACGCATTATTTCATTGCACAACCATGTACCCCACTCCACCAGAAAACTACGGATTAAACCGCCTAAAAGCCCTACAAAACATTACTTCAAAACCAATTGGTTTAAGCGATCACTCAGGTGAAATATATGCCGGAATAGCAGCAGTTGCCATGGGCATCAAATATCTAGAAACCCATGTTGTGTTTGATAAAAACATGTTCGGCCCCGATGCCAGTTCTTCACTAACTATAGATCAATTCAAAACTTTAGTAAAAGGTGTTAGAGCCATTGAAACGGCAATGCAACAAGCTCATACCGATCAAGATCAAACAACCGCATTACAAATAGTATTTGGCAAATCCTTAAGCTATAACAAAGATTTACAAAAAGGTCATACAATAGGGCTTGATGATTTAGAAACGACCAAGCCAGGCAATATGGGTATTGCGGCTAAAGACGTCCAAACAATTATAGGAAAAACACTCAATCAATCCGTTTCAAAACGCGATTTTGTTCAATTAAAGGATTTCAATTCATGAAAAAAATATGTGTAATCATAACAGCTCGTCCGAGCTACAGCCGATTTAAAACCGCGCTTCAAGCCATAAAAGAGCACCCAAACCTAGAACTACAGTTAGTGGTAGCTGCTTCTGCACTTTTAGATCGATTTGGTTCTACCGTCAATTACATTGAAGCCGATGGATTTAGTATTTCAGAAAAAGTATACATGGTAATTGAAGGCAGTAATTTGGCCAGTGCTGCTAAAACTACTGGCATAGGCATAATAGAATTAGCCACAGCATTTGACAACTTAAAACCAGACATGGTTTGCACCATAGGCGACAGATATGAAACCATGGCTACAGCTATTGCAGCGAGCTATATGAATATACCTTTAGTTCATATTCAAGGGGGTGAAGTAACAGGTAATATTGATGAAAAGGTTAGGCACGCAGTCAGTAAATTATCAGACCTTCATTTGGTGTCTAATACAGATGCAAAAGCAAGACTAATTAAAATGGGGGAACATGCAGATGCTATTCACATTACAGGTTGCCCTAGTATTGATTTAGCGCTTCAAGCCAATGCTCAAATGCCATTGGATTTTGATCCCTGTTTAAAATATGGCGGTGTGGGCGCACAAATTGACATCAACCAACCCTTTTTGGTGGTTATGCAACACCCAGTTACAACAGAATACAATCAATCCAAACAACAAGCAGACATCTTATTAAAAGCTATAGAAAACATTGGCTTACCAGTATTTTGGTTTTGGCCAAATCCTGATGCAGGAAGCGATGGCACCAGTAGTGCTATAAGAACCTATAGAGAAGAACACCCCAATGCCAACATTAGGTTCTTCAAAAACCTCGAAGGCTTGGACTTCTTAAAACTCTTAAAACAATCTAAATGCCTTATTGGTAATAGCAGTGTAGGCATTAGAGAATCAGCTTATTTGGGTGTACCAGTAGTGAATATTGGCAGCAGACAAAACAAGCGTTTAAGAGGCTCAAATGTGATAGATGTTGAGTTCGAAACAGCAGCAATAGAAAACGCCATTCAACAACAAATTACCCATGGTATCTATCCATCAGAAAATATTTATGGCAATGGAGATGCCGGTCAATTAATCGCTTCGGTATTAGCCAAAGCAGAAGTAAATATTAAAAAAGTTATCAATTATTGAATATGTCAGACACCTTACACGGACTTCCAAAAGAAGTTATTTTTTGCAAGAAATGTTGTATTTCGAATCAAAGACCAAGCACCAAAAGAGAATTTTCTAAAAAAACCACAAATGATACTGATACCGTAGGATTTGGTGATGATGGCATCTGCGATACCTGCAAATGGTTTGAACAAAAACAACAAATTGATTGGCAAGCGCGCGAAAAAGCACTTGAAGCATTGTGCAACAGATTTAGAAGAAACGATGGTTCTTATGATGTTATAGTGCCCTCAAGTGGAGGCAAAGACAGTTTTTATGTGGCCCATCAGCTCAAGTATAAATATGGCATGAATCCATTAACAGTAACTTGGGCGCCTCATCAATACACTGAAATTGGTTGGAAAAATTTTGAGAGTATGATTGATGCAGGCTTTGACAACATACTCGTTACACCCAATGGCAAAGTTCATAGAACCCTTACAAAATTAGCATTCGAAAACTTAGTTAATCCCTTTCAACCATTTATTATTGGCCAGAAAAATGTAGCACCAAGAGCAGCATTACAATACGGTGTTCAGCTCATTATGTATGGCGAAAATCAAGCTGAGGCCCATAATAAGCTCGAGGAAAATTACTCGCCACTAATGGACATTTCACATTTTTGTAAGAAGCCAGGAGAAGAGCTTTATTTTGGAGGTGTTCACATCAATGATTTGCATCAACACGGTATCGAAGACAAAGACATGTATTTATACAAACCGCTCGATGAACAAGCTGTTAGAGACGCTGGCGTTGAAGTGCATTTCTATAGTTTCTACAAAAATTGGTCGCCTCAAGAAAACTATTATTATGCTATGGAGCATTCGAATTTTTTATCAAATCCAGATGGCAGAAGCGAAGGCACTTATACTAAGTTTGCCAGTTTGGACGATAAAATCGATGGTCAACATTACTACACCATGTTCATCAAGTTTGGTCAAGGCAGAGCGATGAATGATGTCAACAGAGACATCAGAGATGGTTTTATATCAAGAGAAGAAGGTGTTGAATTGATCAACAAGTACGATGGCGAATTTCCTAAAAAGTACTTTCAAGAAGTATTAGATTATATGGGTATAAGCGAAGAAAGGTATTGGCAAGTAATTGATGCAGCGCGATCACCTCATTTATGGGAAAAGATAAATGGTGAATGGCAGCTTAAACACAAAGTGCAGTAAACAATGAAAAGGCTTATAGCCAGACTTGATATTAAAGGCAACGCTTTGGTTAAAGGCATTCACCTAGAAGGTTGGAGAGCCTTGCCAAATCACCCCAATGAGTATTGTCATCAATACTATTTACAAGGGATTGATGAAATCATTTATGTTGATGCGGTAGCCAGTTTATACAATAGAGATAGCATCAAAGACATCATACAAAAAACCACTGAAAATGTATTTGTTCCAATTACAGTTGGGGGAGGTATTAGAACATTAAAGGATGCACAAGAGATCTTAAGATCAGGAGCAGATAAGGTGGCGATTTGCACACAAGCAGTTAAAACCCCAGAAATCATTTCTGAATTGGCGAATAAATTTGGTCAGCAATGTGTGGTCTTGTCAATTCAAGCTAAGCGAAATGCTAAAGGAAATTACGAGGTATGGTACGATGTTGCCAGAGAAAAAACTGAAATAGATGTTGTAGAATGGGCTGTTAAAGCCGCACAACTAGGCGCCGGTGAAATCCTCTTAACCTCCATAGATGCAGAAGGCATGGAAAGGGGTATGGATACAGACCTAATAGAGCAAGTATCAAAAGCTGTTAATATTCCGGTGATCGCAAGCGGCGGTTTTTCAAAACCTCAAGATTTTGTGGATGCCGCTAACTTAGGGGCAGATGCCATTGCTGTAGCTAAGTCATTGCATTATGGTAAAACCAATGTGCAGCAAATCAAACAATACGCTAAAGACCATCAGATAATTGTCAGATGAGCGCTAAAACAATTCACATAATAGATTATGGCTCTAGCAATTTATTAAGTATTGCAAGGGCATTTGAACACATAGGCGCTAAGGTGGTAATGGTCCAAAAGGCTTCCGATATTTCTAATGCAGGTCATTTGGTTTTACCTGGTGTTGGCGCCTTTCCAGATGGCATGGAGGCATTAGTGAATGCAGGTTTTGACAAAGCCATCCAACAGCATGCTACTGCTGGTAAACCACTTTTGGGTATTTGTTTGGGCATGCAATTATTACTTGACATTGGCACTGAAATGCATGAAGTAAAAGGTTTGGAATTAATACCAGGCAAAGTTTTAGCCTTGCCAAAAGATCAAGCGCATTTAAAAGTACCCAATATCAATTGGCATCCAGTTTCACAATTATCGGATCACCCGTTGTTTAATTCAATTCCCAATAATGAAATGTTCTACTTTGTGCATTCTTATTATGCGCAAACAAACTTCACAGAAAACAATATTGGCCAAACAGCTTTTGGTTCATTGATGTTTATTTCTGTCATTGCCAAAAATAACATTATGGGCACTCAGTTTCATCCTGAGAAAAGCGGTGAAATGGGCTTACAGCTCTTGCGCAATTTTATAAGATTAACATGAATATTTTAGCCATTATTCCAGCCAGAGGCGGATCAAAAGGCATTCCTAAAAAGAACATCATTGATGTCTTAGGTAAACCACTCATAGCCTATACCATTGAGCCAGCTTTAACGGCATTACAACAAGGCTTTATTCAAGAATTAATTGTATCAACTGATTCTGATGAAATTGCTGAAGTAGCAAAGTCATTAGGGGCCAATGTGCCTTTTATTAGACCAGCTGATTTAGCGGCGGACCAATCTAAATCCATTGACTTAATTCAACACGCTATTCAATATTACGAGGCTCAAAATCGTACGTTTGATGCGGTTTTGTTGTTGCAACCAACCTCACCTCTAAGAACAACACTCGACATACAAAAGGCCATAGAACTCTTTAAACATCAAGCAGCTGATAGCTTAATAAGCGGCTATAAAGAAGAATACATTAATGACTTGGTATTATACCATTTAGCTTCAGATGGTGTAACTACAATACCATTAAATAAACAACACAATCAAGGGGTTAGAAGACAAGACCACGGACATGTTTATGTTAGAAATGGCTGCATCTATTTAAGTAAAGTTGCCCTGATTCAAAACGGACTTATTATAGGCGATCAACCGTTGATGTATGTCATGGATAAAAAGCAATCCTTCAATATTGACAACATGGATGATCTTGAATTAATTAAAGCTTACTTATGAAAATCGGTATCATTGAATCCAAAGACTTTTCAGCCATTGCACTCAGTGAATTATCAAAAATCGCAGAAGTACAATTATGGAATGGCAAAGATTTAGACCATTTTATTGCCGATAAAGACTGTCTATTTATTCGATTGTCTATAGAATGGAATAACGCTGTTTTATCAAAAGCAAAAGCTTTAAAATATTTGTGTTCGCCAACAACAGGTTTAAACCACATTGATTTGAATTATTGCGAATCAAACGAGATTCAAGTCATATCTTTAAAGGGCGAAACAAGCTTTTTAAACACCATACGCGCCACACCAGAACACACATTAGGTTTGATAATAGCTTTGCTTAGAAACTATGCTCACGCATTTATTCAAAAGGCAGAAGACTGGAACAGAGATGCCTTTAAAGGCGATGAAATTTACGGGAATACAATTGGCATTATTGGCTTGGGAAGAGTTGGTGCTATTCTTGCAGATTATTTACATCAGATGGGCGCTTTTATTAGGTTTTACGACCCCAATGTAACGCATGACATTTATCCTCAATCTGATAGTATTCAAGACTTGATAGATAAGTCTCAGATTATAGTTTTGTGCAGCAGTTACGATTTAGCAACGGGCAGTATTTTAAGCCATGAGCACCTTGATGCAATGCAAAATAAATACTTTGTAAATACTGCAAGAGCAGAACTATATGACGAAACCTATTTGGTTCAATTGGCATCAAAACATCATTTTAAAGGTTTGGCCATAGATGTTATTCAAAACGAACAAGGCAATAGACAACATTTACAAGCATTGCTTGATAACATCCACAACAGCAATCTTATTGTAACGCCACATATTGCCGGTGCAACGCATCAATCAATGCCGAAGACGGAATTGTATATAGCCCAAAAATTGACTCAGTTGATTTGAAAAAAGCACTTTTAATTTATACACTTACTGAATCAAGCTATCAAAATGCACTCAAGCAAGGTGTTGATGTGGTGATTTGTTTTGAATCAAAACTACCTGCTGACCAAAGTCAAATAACAATCATATTGGCAGATGATTATAGAGTTGAAGGCAGCTGGAAGGCCTATGATCACAATCGCCAATTGTGGAATAGCATGAAAGCTAAGTCAGCAAACGAGTGGCTAATTAAAGGGATTGATATTTCGCCCATGGTACTTAAAAAATGGTACTGGGGCAACCAAGCTATAGGGTCTATTTTTGCAGCAGCAGAACCATATAAAAACAGCCATGAATGGATAGTTCAAGTCAGTTATTTTTCTAAAAACAGAATCAAACAAACCCTTAAATGGTTTAAACTACAATTCATTAGTTGGTATAAATCAATAGTAGATAAAACCACAGTTCCACCAATTATCAAACGAAAAATAGGGGTACTGATAAACAATGAGTTTGAACTATTGCAGTATCGATCCATACTGGAACATTTACCAGAACAAGACATTTTAGTCTTTCATTATGGCAATATTAATCTTAATTCATTGGGTGCTATAGCCAATGTCAATATAGCCAATATCCAATCAAGTATACCTTTTAAATGCTTCTCTTATTTCAATTGGAATGTAGAGGAATTATCTGCATATAATTTCCTTCAATCCAAATGGTTTAATACCGCCAACGCAATAGAGCGGATTAACTATATCAAATCATCCTCAGTCAGCGTACTTCTGATGAATGTGGCTGAAAATCTACCCTTAAGAAATCTCTTGAAACCGATTTTAGGCAATGGTGTTGTTTTGTGCAATACCATGAATGGTTTAAAAGCTGGCGAAGCGCACGATGCCGATGTCAATTTTGATTATTGGTTTGTTTGGAATCAGTCCTTGAAATCACTGTTGCACACAACATGCCAAATACCTATAGATAAATTAATTGAAGTAGGTCATTTATCGCAAGATTTAATAGCCCATTATACGAATCAAAATACGCACAAATCCTTTTTAGATCAACATAAAGACAAAAGGGTTATCTCAATATTTTCTGTAAGAGGCGATAGATACGAAAAGTTAGCAACGATTAAATGGATGCACCAAGTAATTGCTTCTAGACCAGATGTTGTATTCATGTACAAGCGCCATCCATTGGAAACCGAAACGGATTTACGGAGTTTAACTTCAGAACGTATATACCTTGTGCCAGATCAGTACAGTAATGATAAACAAGCGCTTTATGACCAAATTTATGCTTCAGAATTTATAATTGTTTTTGGTTCAACTGTGGCTTATGAATCCGCATGGTTAAATACCAAAGCTTATAATTTTGAATTTAGAAAAACGCCATTTATTCAACAAGGTTCTGATCCATATATTCAAACAATAAGTTCTACTGATGAACTCGACAAAGTACTTGCAGAAGCCCCTCAAGAAAAGCCTTTAGTGCAAGCTTCTTCAAGTGTAGCTATGCGCATAGCAGACTTTGTATTATCTCATGTTAAGTCGTTTTAAATATCCTCAAAGCATCTGGGCAAAAAATATCATTGCTTGGTTAAAGCAAAACCATGTTGCTAAGACCAATATGGTTGACGCCCCTTGTGGCAATGGATTGATAGGCTATCTTATGGCTCAAACTTTCAAAGATTCAAATGTATTGTTGTTGGATATACAACCAAGTTTATCGGATTCGCCCTATGTTAAAGCGCAAAATTTAAAACCTCAGGTAGCTGATTTACATGCAGTATCAATACCCCAATCAGATGTCTGGTTAATGATCAATTCACTTTATTGTTTAGATCATGCCAATGCTATTTTACAGCAGCACAGCAAATCCTTCAAGACCATCGTATTTGTATTACCTTTGATTGAGCGTTTCAATTACAAGTATTTCATGAAAAAAAATCCTGCGTTTACAAATCCTTCGGTAATGAGCAAAGAGCAATTAAAGGCAGTTATGTCAGAACAAGGCTTTAATACTTGTTATACATCCGAAATGGTTAAATTACCCAATCACTTTTTTCAGCGTCTATTCGAATCTGTTAGATTACCAATAGCCATTCAAAATAGATTGTTGTATGGCTTAGATCACTTATTGTTTTTTCTCCCTAATCAGTATGAATTGATCATTTTTAAAGCAGATGAATAAAGTCATTTTAAGTTTTGATTATGAGATTTATTTTGATGGTAAAAACGACTACCAATCATTAATTGACAATACCAATAACATTTTATCTATTGCCAAAATGCATAGGGTTAAATGTGTGTTTTTCATTGACAGCTACTACTTAATTCAACTTCAAAATGTTAATTTGAAAGCTCCATACGATGCTATTTGTAAACAGATTAAACAAATGCAAGCAGAGGGTCATGAAGTGCAATACCATTTTCATCCCCATTGGGTGAATGCGGTTTTTGATCATGATCAACAAGAATGGCAATTTGATAAATCAGAATATTCCTATTCAGATTTAGTTAACAGATATGGTGTTCAGAAGGCCAATGAGGCATTTGAAACAGGCCTTAAAATCTTCGAACAAATTTGTGCCTATAAACCAATTGCTTTCAGGGCTGGTGGTTTATCTGTTCAAGGCGCTGAACAAGCCTTTATTGATGTATTAAAACAGCATCAATTTAAATATGATTCAAGCGTCTTGCCCCAATTAACCATCAAGGCCAAATATCTTAACATCGACCATCAATCAGCTCCTCTGAAAGATCAATGGTATATTCAAGATTCATTTTTAAACGCCTCTCAGCATGCTACAGATCTCATAGAGATTCCGCTTATGAAGCTAAATCATTACAAGGGCAGTTTATTAGTCAAACTTTGGACCAGTTTAAAGTATAGATTTTTAAAATCTATTGAAAGCAAAAGGAAATCTAAATACATCACTGGCAAGCCTATGGATTTACAAATTCAATCTTTTAACTATCCTGATAGCATCACATTTGATTTGTCTAGAACTGCAGAACTTATCATTATGAAGCGATATACTATGTTGTTTTTTAAACAGCAAAGGCAATTATTGTGCATGATTGCACATCCTAAAAGCATGGATCAAACGGCTCAAATTGTAATGAATCGATATTGCCAATGGCTGAGCAAAAAAGCTTATAAAGTGATAGGTTTTACAGATTTAAATTGAGTACTCCAGTCTTATTTGTAGCGTATCAATTTCCACCAATGGCTGGCCCAGGGGTGCACAGAAGTTTACAGTTTTCAAAACATTTAGTTGACTGTAATTACCAGCCCATAGTTTTGACCATAGATATGCCAGGCATCAGAGCGGCGCATTACCCTACAGACAGTACTCTACTCGAAGGCTTTCCTGAATCGGTTCAGATTGTTCGCACTCCATATGCCCAACCAAGCAAATGGATAAAACTTTTAAACCGCCTCAGAGTGTATAGAATCTTTTGGGCCTTACTCTACCCCATTTTTTGGGAGAAAATGGCTCTATGGC
>JAURIG010000057.1 GCA_030832905.1 Bacteroidota bacterium | reverse complement strand
TTTCTGCATCGTAAGGAATATTCTGATCATTCATGGTTTTGATCATTTCCGCGGCATTTTGAAAGTGTACGTTATCGTCAGCAGTACCGTGAATGATTAAGTATTTGCCTTTTATTTTAGCAACATGATTGATAGGTGAATTGTTATCGTAGCCCTCTGCATTGACTTGGGGTGTACGCATGTAACGCTCCGTGTATATGTTATCGTAATAACGCCAATTGGTTACTGGTGCAACGGCCACAGCTGCTTTAAAGTAATCGGCGCCTTTTGTAATACAAGAGCTGGCCATAAAGCCACCATAGCTCCAACCAAATATACCAATGCGTTTGGCGTCAACATAAGTTTGCTGACCAAAATACTTAGCCGCTGCAATGTAGTCCATGGTTTCGTACTTGCCTAAGTTTAAATAGGTCATTTTTTTGAAGGCCTCTCCTCTTCCACCGCTGCCTCTGTTATCAATGGTTATCACCATGTAGCCTTTTTGAGCAAGGTATTGGTACCACATGTAATTGGCTCCGCTCCACATGTTTTGTACGGTTTGGTGACCAGGTCCGCCATACACAAAAAACAAGACCGGATAGCGCTTAGTGGAATCGAATTGCGCTGGTAGTATTTGCCAATAGTCTAATTCAACCGAATCAACTGAGGTAAATTGACCAAATTTAACTTGACCCAAACTTAAGTCTGCTAATTTGTTGCTTAGAGCTGTATTGTCTTCAAGGATTTTAACCAAATTGCCGTTGGCTTCTTTAAGTGCCGTAATGGCTGGCTTTTGAAGGGTTGAGTATTGATCAGTGAAATAATTAAAGCCTGGGCTAAATCGAATGTTGTGCCATGCCTTTTCTGAGGTCAAGGCCTTGATGGATTTATCCGCTATACTCAGCACATACAATTGACGTTCAGATGGGTTGTCTTTACCAGAGGTAAAATACACCACTTGTTTAACCTGATCAATGCCTAATACTTGGTCAATTTCCCATGAGCCAGAGCTAAGCGCAACGATTTGATTTTGCGCGTCTAAAGCGTATAGGTGTTTGTAGCCAGATTTTTCACTGGTAAAAAAGGCTTTTAAGGAACCTTCAGAGAAGGTCCAATCCACTACTTCAACGTATTTGTCATTGGTTTCAGAGTATATGACTTTGGCATCAGGTTGAGCGTAGGCAAACTGTAAGATTTGTAAATGGTTTTGTAAACGATTGAGTTTTTGAACACAAAGGGCTTGGTTGTTCATCCACTGAATGCGCGGCAAGTAATGATCAAATGGGTTGTTGTTTGATGCGCTCACAAGGTCTTGCGTATTACACAACATAGACTTTGATTTGCCAACTGAATGAATATACACTTGAACTTTGCTATTAGGCTCTCCTGCCTTTGGGTATTTCCATGTTTCTCTTTTAGGATATAAACTGCCGTATATGTCCATGCCAAATTCTGGCACTTGGGTTTCATCAAATCTGTAATAAGCTAAGTATTGTCCATCAGGGCTCCATTCAAAGCCTCTGCTCATGGTGAATTCTTCTTCATATACCCAATCCACTGCACCATTAATGATGGCATTCTTTTTACCGTCTTTTGTGACTTGCACTGTTTTGTTTTTGCTCAAATCATAATAGAACAAATTGTTATCAGACACAAAGGCGACTCTATTGCCAAGCGCATTGAGAGTAGCATACATGATTTTATGATTCGTGATCTTTTGCAAGGTTTTGGTATTGAGGTTATAGACCCAAACGTTAGATTTACCACTGTGGCGGTATACTGCCTCAAAGCCGTTGCTGAATAACACCAATTGCTCATCTGCACTGAATTGAAATGACTCAAATTGAATGGGTTTTTGATCAACTAAAATCTGTTGAGTTGAAAATAAAACTTTACCCTCAGCGCCTGAAGCCACATCGTATTGTTTGCATACTTTATAGCCTTCTTGGTCTTCTATTTTACAATAAGATTTTCCGTCTTTTAAATACTTAAAGCCTGCTACCATTTTAGGGCTGTATTCACGGCTAAACCAAATTTTCTCAAGGCTTAATAAGCCGTTACCAGCATTGGCTTGATGAATGATCGATACTAATGAAAGAGCTAAAACTAAAAGTCGCATATTATTTTTTAATGGTATTAGGCTTGAGTTTGAAATGTCTGATGCTATAGGTGAAGGTTAGCATGTAAAAACGGGTTAAGATTTTGGTGTGTTTGTCTTCAATATAGGTATCAGAAACGGTTCTGGCTATGCTGGTGTTTTGCTTGAGCGCATCAAATACTGAACACTTTAGTTCGCCTCTATTGTCTTTTAGGAATTTATAACCAACGCCGCCGTTCAACAACCAAATGCTTTGGTTAAAGGCAGAACCTAAACCTTTGTAGGCACTGTTGGTGACATCCACATTTAAGACGATTTTTTTCTTAACTATCCAATTGATTTTAGCGTTTAAATTTTGAATCCAATAGCGGTTATCAAGTTGGCTTTGTAATGTATTTTTAACGGAGTTGTAATTGGCCGTATAGTTGACAGAGTAATCTATCCACTCACTGATATTACTGGCGATTGTTATACCGGCATTGGCCCCATAGTTATTGCTTGAGTTCACTTGACCATTGATCAGAGATGGGGTTTTGCTGTAATTCTGACCTAAATTCATGTTCAAAGTTGATTTGATGAATTTGATAGGCAAACCATAGGAATAGTAGAGTCTGTAACTTTCATAACCGTTTAAGTTAACTGGCATACTTAATTGAGCGCCTTTTTTAACACTCACCTGATTGATTACAGTATCTTTAAGGGCTATTTGGCTGCTGTTACCGATGTATTGATTGGTTAAAGTGATATTACCGTACATAAATACATTTCTTGATTTGGCAGGATTGCTTTTAGAGAACCTTAAATGCACCATATTGGTGAATGATTGCTCTAAGGCCGCATTACCTGTACTCAATAGCAATGGATTGCTGTTGTTTAATACATTTTGCAATTGGGTGATGCTTGGCAAATCAGTTGAACTTCTGTAGTGAATTCTTAAAAACAAATTTTTGTTGGGCGTGAAGGTTAATTGCGCATTCGGTAACACATTGTTAAAGACTTGGTCTATGCCGTATTGCTTAGGAAATACCTGCTCGCCTTTTAGATTAACTGATTGAACATTGGCCCCCAAATTGAATCCGAATTTTGGTTTATTAAAACGATAGGTGGCGCCTGCCTTTTGAGTTGAGCTGTTGTTGTTAAAGGTGTTAGACAGGAGACTATCTGTTAAAGTGAATTGATTATTGGTGTCAGACTTGGCTGTTTGCTTGTCAGAATAATTGCGATTAAAACTTGGGTTATAATTGACTTCAATGGCAGATAACTTACTTAATTGTTGAGTGTAAGATAAATTGGGTGAAAAATTAAAGGTTGTGCTGTTTCTATCAGTGTTTTGTTTGAATACATCTGCACTGGTATCTGGTAAGAAATACTGGTTATTGGCATTCAATAATGCATTAGATAAGTTCTTTGTATTAGTCGTAGATAAGTTTAAGGAAATGGTTTGACCTGCTTTTTTGAACTTGTGCCTTAACAAAGTATTTTGACTGATGTTATATCCAGAGCCATCAGAGCTATTAAGCGATTTAGATAAATTGATAAGAGCGGTTTCTTGCGAATTGGTTTGACCTAAAAACAAGCTGTTGTTATTGCTTTTTTGAAGATTGATGTTGGGGGTAAATATGATGGAATTATTGGTATCAAGATTATATTCCCAACGCATGCTTATTTTATGGTTAATGCTTCTAGAATTGCCTGTATCTGCTTGGTTATAGTATTGGTTGCGGCTTGCGCTTAAGAAATACGTTCTGTCAAGAAATGAGGCTGTGTTGTTGTCAACTTGGTTAAAGAAATAACTAGCTGTTAGTTTGTATTTTTTTCCGCCAAAGGTTGAGTAGTTGAAGCCTAAGCCATGGGTTTGGTTGATCCCACCTTGTTGATTGACACTGAAGTTTTGGTTGCCTCCACCCCAGTTGCCACCACCCCAGGAACCACCACCTGAACCACCAGGTCCTCTGCCGCCTCCCATACCACCCATGCCGCCTCCAGCGTTGCCTGTCAGGCCAATGATGTCTTGAGAACTGAAGTTTTGTTGGTTGATGTTATTACTCATACCAATCACTGAGAGTCTTTGCTTGCCTCTAAAAACATTGAAGTTGCCCCCTGAGGCATAGCGATCATCTGTGCCATAGCCGCCGTATAGTTTACCAAATTGGCCGTTGTTTTTTCCACTCTTGGTAACAATGTTGAGTGTTTTAGTGGAGTTGCCGTCATTGATACCCGTGAATTGGGCTTGATCACTTAAACGGTCATATACTTGAACTTTGTCTACTACTTCGGCTGGTAGATTTTTTACTGCAGCTGAGGCGTCTTGACCAAAGAAATCTTGACCATCAACGGTCACTTTTTTAACTTCTTCACCTTGGGCCTTGAGTACACCGTTTTCATTGCTTATGCCAGGCATTTTGGTGATGAGGTTTTCTACAGTGGCGTCTTTAGTGACTTTGAATTGACTGGCATTGTATTCAACGGTATCATTTTTTTGAGTTACAGCATCTCTTTTAAGGACAACTCCAGCGCCTTTAATGTCTTGCACCTTGTTAATCATCTGAATACTGAGTCTTTGCATAGGTTGCTCTTGGCTTAAGACCACTGAGCGGTTAATGCTTTCGTATTGAGGATGAGTGATAATGAGTTTATAGCTGATAGGACTTAATCCAAAACATTTGAAACGTCCGTTAGAGTCAGTGCTAAATGATTTAATGAGAGAGTCTTTTAATCCGTTAACGATATACAACTGAACTGAGGCAGCAAAAAGCGGCTTGGCTTGAGGCGTTTGCACCTGCCCCATAATGACATACATAGGAGGAGGCGCTTGCTCCATGGATCTACCTTGAGCAGATGCCTTTGTACCAGCAAGTAATAGCAAGCTTGATAAAACAGAATAAACAATAAGACGGAATCTCATGAATGGGGTATATTTCAAGCAAATATAAGGGATAAACCCCAAGGGCTAAAGGGCCTCCAAGATTTTTTTTTGTTTTTTGAAAATACTGCTTACTTTTGCAGTCCTTTTAGGAGGAGAGATGGCAGAGCGGTCGAATGCGGCGGTCTTGAAAACCGTTGACTGTAACAGGTCCGGGGGTTCGAATCCCTCTCTCTCCGCAAAAAATTAACACGACAATAGTCGTGTTTTTTTTTGCTCTCCTGGAGAGAGAGCGGATGAGAACCCCCAGGGGTTCGAGCCGAGCTTTAGTACTTGCAAAAGCAACAGCGTTGCAATTTTAAAATTAAAAACAGGTGCGGGCTTCGCCCGCACCTGTTTAGTTGTTATTGTTTAGTAATTTTTCTTGTGTTAATTATGTTGCCCTGCTTACCAGTAAATTGCAGAAAGTAAATTCCGCTTTTCAATGATGATATGTCAATGCTCAATACTTTTTCGTTTGCTTGTTGGATGAAAACTGTTTGCCCTAAACTATTTGTAATCTTTATTGAATAGTTATCTGATTGTTGAAAGTTGCTAATGTCAATATAGATATGACTTGATGCTGGATTTGGGTAAATATTTATTGAACCTGCATTCAGTTCTGTAAAGCCTGTTGATAAAGGGTTTGGCTCGTTGAATAAACTGTCAACATCGCAATCTGTCAACGCTCTGTTGTAGATTTTTATATCGTCAAGTTTACCGTCTAACCAGTAACTGTTGTTTTTGGTGTCCTGTCCGAAACGCATAACAGAAGTGCAATTTGCGTTTGGTGATGGCATACCTCCAACAGGATTGTAGTTATTGTCAACCCCCGTTGTAGTATTGTCAAGAACACCGTCAATATAGAACTTTATTTCTTGAGATGTAAGTGTGTAAACTACGGTAACATTATGCCAACCGTTTAACGCTAAAGTTGAAGTTGAATAACCTCTGGGGTCAGTATTTTCTGAGGTCAGAAACACAAGCTTATTTTGAGTGCCTTGGTCTGCACCTAACCCCCAACCGTTTTGACTTCCGTTGCTTCTTTTGTAAATAAATGCAGTTCCGCCTCCAGTGCTGTAAGCATTTATTTCAGTCCAAAAAGAAATACTGTAGTCAGTGTTGTTAAGGCGAAGCGGTGCAACATCATTAACATCAATATAATTGCTTGTCCCGTTAAAACTGTATGCACTATTTGCATTTCCAAACCTGTCGGTTGTTAAAGTTGCTCCGTTGTTTGTTCCATTGTAATTGCTGCCGCCTATGTCGTTAGCGTTACCGCTGAAAGGATAAGATGCTACCAAACCAGTTGTTATATCTGATGTAACACAATTACCAGTAAATACACTTGTTACTTCACCTTGTGTTAAAGCACGGCTCCATAATCCTATGTCATCAAGTTTACCGTTTAACCAATAGCTGTTATTTTTTGTGTCTTGTCCAAAACGCATAACAGACGTGCAATTTGCGTTTGGTGATGGCATACCGCCAATAGGATTGTAATTATTGTCAACTCCCGTTGTAGTATTGTCAAGAACACCGTCAATATAGAACTTAATTTCTTGTGATGTAAGTGTGTAAACTACGGTAACATTATGCCAACCGCTCAACGCTAAAGTTGAAGTTGAATAACCTCTTGGGTCATTATTTTCTGAAGTCAGAAACACAAGTTTATTTTGTGTACCTTGGTCTGCACCTAACCCCCAACCGTTTTGACTTCCGTTGCTTCTTTTGTAAATAAAAGCTGTCCCGCCACCCGTGCTATAAGCATTGATGTAAGTCCAAAAAGAAATAGTGTAGTCGGTGTTGTTGAGGCGTAGAGAAGCAACATCATTAACATCAATGTAATTGCTTGTCCCGTTAAAACTGTATGCACTGTTTGCACTACCAAACCTGTCAGTCGTTAAAATTGCTCCATTATTTGTTCCGTTGTATCCGTTACCACTGACATCATTTGAGTTGCCAGTAAAGGAATACCATGCAAGAAGTCCATTGGTCGGAATATAATTTGGCACTTGTGCCATAGTTGTTGTCAGCAGTCCTAAGATTGCTGCAATGCTTGTAAATACTTTTTTCATTTTAATTGTTTTTATTTTTTGTATTTAAGTCCTACTCGTTTGGCTTTTCGGTGTCACCCCGTGATTAATGTGTTTGCAGGTCTACACAAAATGAGTTGTCTGTCAGTTACGAACTATTAAAATATTTTTTATGTCGTTGGTTCATTGTTTCGTTTTTTGCAGAAACTTACGGGTTAGCACTGTCCCCCAAAAGTAGCCGATAACTTGTATATACACGAAACAAACCTTCGCATAGCCATACAAATATGGAGTGATATGCGAGACTTCGTTTCGTTTTATTTTTTTTGCAAGTGTACGTCGTCAAGTTCATTAGGACAAGTGTTAAACAAAACTAAGTGATTGATTTTGAATTTGCAATAGGTGATTTATCCGTCTTTGTAAAATGGTTTTGTGCTTGATTTCTTCTCTTTGTTTTAAGATTTTCGCACCCCTATTGAAGTATACATCGGCAGGGGCTAGATTGTTTAAGTTCTTAATACGGCTCTCAAATAATTTTACCCTAATATTGTCGTTACATGTTATAGTCAACATCCTCTAAAACACTTAAAATATGAATAAATGGATTTTATGTCTCGCAATGATTATGGGAATCAATTTTGTGCAAGCACAAAACGAAATTGACACATCAGATAGTTTTATAAAACTTGTAAATGAAGCAGCTAAGTCTTTTAAACCAATTAAAATTTATACCGGCAATAATCAATCAGACCATAGTGCTTCTATAGGGCAATTGGCCAATATCTTTAACGATACTGGAAAAGCCTTTTGGACAATATTTAGCACCCTAGATACCGCTTTCCCTGGGGTGGTTTATGCTAATGACATGAGTGTCCCTCATATTCCTATTGCTGTTTATTACCATAGATTCATCAAAAACCACTCATACGACAGTTTATCATATTCTTCCCAAACCCCTAAATATATTACACACGATGGCAAACTGAAATACGTCGAAAGAGAACTCATTAATTGCTATGATGTTAACAAAAAGCGTATTCGATTTATTCAAATCACCAGATACAACAAAGAAATCATCCATGTTTTAGACAATGGAGAAGAATTAGTGCAAATGAAAGAGTAAGCAATTAAATAACCTATCCCCTACTCCTTCACAAACTTGCCAGTGACTAATCTGCCATTTTCACATACTATTTTAGCAAAATAAATCCCTGCTGGCAGGTCTGAAACATTCAATACCGTTGAATTTGATTGCAGTAGTCTGCAGCCTGTAATATCTATAACTTCAATTGAGGTGATGGTTTCATTGAGTTTAATTTGTAATTCTGTTTGAACAGGGTTAGGAAACAAACAATCAGACAAAAACAATTTATTGGTTGCTTGTATACTACTCGCTTTGTTGATTCTCACACTGGCCGCGCCAAAACAATTGGCAGAACTTCTCATCATATCAAAAGCAATGGCACCTGATGGATATGTCTTATTCACGGCAGAAGTAATTAATCCTGTGCTTAATGAAACACCTACAATTTGATTGGCATGACTAAAATAATAGGTCATAGCATTCGGATCAATAAAAGCACTGCCACTTAAGTTGCCACCAGCTCCAATGTTATAAGGCGAAATAAAAGTCACATCGCCGGTTTTAGGATTGATCTTAGTCAATCTGAAGGTAACAGAATCGATTTCATCTACTGTGGCCATAATACTACTATCGAAATACGAAGTAATGTAATTTCTTCTGGTTAAGCCATAAATGCAAGTATCCGCACAACTGTATGCAATATTCTCAAATATGGCAGAGGAAGGCACTTTAATGGGCACAGCACTGTATTGAGAACCGGTATACAAATCAATACCTATAAGCGTATCAACGGCAGAATAGTAGTACAACATTTGATAAGGGTCAATAGAATTTCCAGCTAAAGTATACACGTTTTTGTATGCCGTATTGCCTATAAGTGTATATTGCCCGGTAACAGGATTTAAAGCAACAAAACGCAGATGAGCAGAATCAAGCACTTCAATATTGGTCATTAAAACACTGTCATAGTAGGTAGAATAAAAATTGCGAGGTACAAGGCCATAGATAGTGGAGTCACTGTTATTGAACCTCATATTTTGAAAAGCTGAAGATGGCAATGCCCCATAAATCGGCACATTATTAAGTATGGCACCTGAAGTCATGTCAAAGGTTATGAGGTTTGAGCCACTTCCAATATAATACCTATTCAAGTAGGGATTAATAGTGGCACCAGTAAGATTGACACCTAATTTATAAGCTGTACTTCCAATATTAGAAACCACACCTGTAGATGGATTGATCTGCCCCAAACGAATAGTTGCAGAATCAAATCTATCAACAATGCTCATGATTGAACTATCAAAATAACTCGAAAAATAATTGCGACGAAGTATCCCAACATTCTGCGCGAACGAAGACTTAAATGTAAAAAACAAACTCAAAAACAAAAGGCATTTTAATCTAGTATTCATAAGTATTGAAAAGGTTTAAATGATATACAAATAAGGCTGTAAAAGGTTTGTGAAAATCTATTTAAGCAACAATCAATTTGATCTTAGCTTAACCAATAGCATTAAATATTCCTCCCCTATTCCTTTATCAGCTTGAGGGCATGATTAGGCGACTTGTTTAAGGACAAAAAATAAAGCCCAGAGGACAATGAAGTCATATCTAACTTAGATATCTCAGCCGTCAAAATATCATTAAAAATTTGTTAATCATTTCATCCAATCATCATAACGGTATCAGTAATTTTGATAGCTCTACTTTAATGGATATCATCAGGAGCTTAAAAGAAAAAAACAAACTTTTAAAAGCTAAATTAAAGCGATACGAGCCAGACAATGAGCATTTGTCTTAATACCCAAAGTCATTAAAACAAAAAAGCACGACCATTGCCGTGCTTTCAAAAGTGTAAAATAATTTGTATTAAGCAGTTGCTTGCTTAGCGAATTGTAATTCTGCAATAACTTTAATGTCTTCACCAATTAATACGCCACCAGTTTCAAGGGCCGCATTATAGGTTAAACCAAAATCTTTACGGTTCACAATTCCTGTTACTTCAAAAGCAATTTTTTCATTGCCCCATGGATCTTTGCTCATACCACCTAACTCAGCGTTCAATTCAATAGAACGGGTTTGGTCTTTAATGGTTAAATCCCCTTTTAAAGTGTATTGGCCTTCATTGGTTTTAGTCATTGAAGTGCTTTTAAAAACGATTAGAGGAAAATTAGCCATATCAAAGAAATCTGCGCTCTTTAAATGGCCATCTCTATCGGCATTATTGGTGTTGATTGAATCAACTGAAATATTTACCTCTACGGAAGCTGTTTCAAAATCACTACCAGTTACGTTTACAGTGTACTGAGCAAAATTGCCAGTAACATTGCTGATCATTAAATGTTTGATTTTAAAACCAAGGCTGCTGTGTGTTGGGTCTAAACCCCATGTTGTATTACTCATATCTAAATATTATTTGTTGCAACAAATATACGGAATAAAAATTGAATTTAATGTTAAGTTAAAACTAATAAAAAGTAAAAAACTGAGGAGATGACATATTAGCCTAGTAACTCCGTCTGTAAAAATAAATATTAATTTCTTACTTAGTGCTCGAATCAAGGACTTTGCGTGTGATGGCTGTAACCCAATCTCTAGGGATGAAACGGCCAGCGTTGGCTAATATGGCATTGATCACGCCATGTATGGCAACGGATTTACCCTTCATCATAGCTTTGTAAGCATAGCTAGCAACGTCCATAGAACTTGGCAATTTTTTTCCTTTAAAGGCTGCACTATTTTGCATAGAAGCAGCATCCATAAAACCACTTTCTGTAGGCCCAGGGCATAAAGCCGTTGCAGTTACACCAAACGTTTTGTATTCATTGTTAATGGCCTCTGTAAAACTCATAACATAGGCTTTAGTCGCTGCATAAACCGCCATTTTAGGACAAGCCTGAAATGCTGCAGTGGAGGCCACATTCATGATTCTACCCTGTTGTTTAGCACTCATATCTTTCAATACCAAATAGGTAAGTTGGGTTAAGGCTACAATATTCAAAGCAAGCATTTGCTGAGTTTTATCCCAATTGGTTTCAGCAAACATGCCAAAATCGCCAAAGCCTGCATTGTTGATCAAATAATCTACAGTCAAACCAGATTGTTTAATGTCAGTATAAAGTGCTTGTGCCGCATTAAATTCTGACAAATCCTTTTGAAACACTTTAACGTTGATTGCGTATTGCGCTGTGAGCTCAGCTCTTAATAATTCTAATGCTTGACTGTTTCTGGCAACAATGATCAGGTCATGGCCTTTTGAGGCAAATACTTTGGCTAATGCCATACCTATGCCACTTGAGGCTCCGGTAATTAATGCTGTTGTTTTCATATATAAATAAGACAAGGGCAAAGCGTTCAAAATTGCTCTCCCCTTGTCTGCGAAATTAATTTAAAAATCCAATAAGACAGATCTAAATTGATGCATCCTTGATCAGAGGTAAAACCTCTATAGATGATCTAAATGGGTATAAAGGCAATTCTGTCATTAACTGTTCCACTTGAGCTTGGTCAAGCTCTTTGAAAATAAACACAGCGCCATTTTTAGTAGGTCTCAAATACAACTGTTCTAAAAACCCAG
>JAURIG010000056.1:6923-11735 GCA_030832905.1 Bacteroidota bacterium | reverse complement strand
GAGCATGCTGCGCATGGTGTTTAGCATCCAAGTGCCTTTATAATAAATATCGTTATCTGAGCCATGGTAGTATTGACCGCGTGGCCCTTGCATAGGCGTCTGGTTTTTGATCTTTCCCCTTTGTAACCATAAATATTCCAAAGCTGCTTTTTTACCCATGCAATGTTCAACATACAAGGCTTCAGAATAGGTTGTAAAGCTTTCGTGAATCCACATGTCTGCAGGGTCATCTGCCGTCAGGCTATTGGCAAACCATTCATGACCACTCTCGTGAACGATGATAAAATCAAAACCAAAATTATTGTTTTTATAGTGGTTGCCATAGGCCACACAAGATTGGTGTTCCATGCCCCAGTAGGGTGTCTCCACCAATTTGTAACCGTCTTTTGCAAATGGATAAGGGCCAAAATACTTTTCAAAAGCTTGGTGCATTTTATCTACCTGCATGAAATGTCTGTCTGCGATGGCGCTGTTGTAATCTAAAACATAATAATCCAAATCCACTTTTTGTTGGCCATAAAAGGTATCACTCAAATGGGTGTAGGCGCCAACATTCACACTGATATTGTACCCATTGATCGGTGAAGCAACATGCCAATTAAAACGCTGCCAATTGCTATCAAGGGTTTCGGTTGATACCAATCGGCCATTGGAAATCCCCATCAATGCATCTGGCACTTCCAAATGCATATCCATTTGTTCTGCCTCGTCGCTCCAGTGGTCTTTACAAGGCAACCAAGAAGAAGGACCAATACCTTCGCAAGCCATGCCCACCCAGGCTCTGTGGTAGTCGTCTTCAGACCACACAAAACCACCATCCCAAGGCGCACGCAAAGCAGTTTTAGGATAACCACTGAATTCTATTTTTACTTGGTGTAATTCGTCTTTTTGAAGCGACTGTTTGAACTTTAAGAGCAAATGGTCTTGCTTGCGTTCATAAGGGTAATCGACTGCATCTAACTGCAAGCCTGTAACCTGCATATACGACATCAAATCTATGCGTAAAACTTTACTGTTTGATTGCATAGTAATGCGCATGGTATTGCTGCCCTTTATGTGTTTCTGCATTGGGTCAACTCGCAATTGAATATCGTAATGCATTACATCGTAACAAGCGCGGTCTTGTTTGAGTTGCCCAAGAGATACATTCTTGGCCAAAAGCCCAAGACTTAAATGCAAGCACAAACCCAATACAAGCAATCTCATAAACGACTAAGCTAATGTGATAATTCCAATTTCAGGTCTGATGCCCAAACGGCCAGGATAGCCTAAATAACCGAAGCCTCTGTTAACGTATAAATACTGTTGTCCTTCCTGATACAAACCCGCCCATTGTTTGTACATCAATTGAATAGGGCTCCATTTGAAATTGGCCGTTTCAATGCCCAATTGCGCCCCATGCGTATGACCAGAAAAGGTTAAATCAATGTCTTTAAATGATTTTCTCACTTGCGCATCCCAATGGCTAGGATCGTGAGACAACAATATTTTAAATGGCAAATTTTGTGTGCCCTCATAGGCTTTAGACAACACGCCATAACGCGCAAATCGGCCTTTGGCGCCGTAATTTTCAACGCCAATAAGGGCAATCGCATCACCGCCTCTTTGTAAAATTCTGTTTTCGTTTAACAACAAATCCCAACCCATTTGTTTGTGAATGGCCTTAACTGCTTCCAAGTTGGCCAATTGCATTGGCGACATATGCGACTTGTCTGATTGAGCGCTGTTGCCTTCAGTAATATGGGTTCTATCTTGCCATTGGTAATAATCACCATAGTCATGATTGCCCAAAATGCTGTATACACCCATTGGTGCTTTTAATTGCCCAAATAAGGCAATCATTTCTGGAGTCATTTCATTGGCCAATGTATTCACCAAATCTCCAGTAAAAAAGATAATATCAGGTTGCTCTTTCAACAACATTTGTACGCCTCTTTCTACGGCTTTAACATCCCAAAAACTACCTGAGTGAATATCGCTCAATTGGGCAATTTTAAGGCCTTTAAAACCTGCAGGCAAATGCGGAAAAGCTACAGTTGTTCTGTGAATTTTATAGTCATGGGCACCTTTAGCCACTCCGTAAGTTAGACCAGAAAAAGTAAGTGCACCAAGCCCAGCACTCATACGCGCAATAAAGGTTTTTCGAGATATTAATCCTTTTGCGTTGGCTGTTTCCGAGTCCTCTGCTTTAGGTTTTCTGAACTTGCTAATCACCCATTGTACCAAACGGTAAAGGTCTTCGAGCACCAAGGGAATGGTCATTAATAATTTGGCCAAAAACATAGCAAAGAAAAAGCCAGTAATACTTACCTGTACGCCTCTTGAAAATTGAACCAATCGGCCACCCATAGCAAAAATGCTTAAGACGTAAAACAAAATACTGATGATCCAATACGACCACTTAATGATGCGGGCTCTGTTTTTTTGCATGGTTTTGCAAAGCGTTTTGATGGTCTGATATGCATAGGTATCAAACAGCACCACGAGGGCTATCATGAAGAGGATTCTAAAGAAAACAGGAATGAGAGAAATAACAGATTGAAACATAAGGTAGAATTAATAATCGCGTCGATTGCTTGTATTGGTTTGAATGTGAAGTAGTCGGTTGTATTGCTTGAAGGCTTCTATACTGCTTGAAAAGACCCCATCTTCTTGGTTGATGATGAGTGATTTGCCTTTTTCGCCAAAGAGGCTATAGGCCACCGCAGCTTTTAAGTGTTTTTTGACAATGTCTTTGGTTTTAGTGGAGGCTTTAATGCTTCTCAAGTATGAAATTTTTTGGGCCAATTGAATAAAGGCAATGGCATCGCGGTCATCAATGTTAAAATGCAACATGAAATCATTCACACTGCTATACACTCGGCTTTGTTTGACTAAGCGCGGACGCATATGATCTAAATAGTAAATATCAAACAAACGGCTGTAAAATAAGCCTGGCATTAAACGCTCAATTTCTGTACTATCAGCTATAGTATCGCGCAAGAAAATATCTGGTCGAATGCCTCCGCCTGCGGTCAACAATCGGCCATTTTTTGAAAAGAATTCTTTTTTAATACTTGGGTCCAAAATAGGACTCAAAGTATCTTTCATAAAATCGCGTTTGTAGATTTCATTGTGGTAAGCATCAACATCTTTGGTGTAATGTTTTTGTATGCTGCGACCACTTGGTGTAAAATACCTGGCTATGGTTAAACGTATGGTAGAGCCATCTGCCAACTTAAACGGCTCTTGCACCAAACCCTTGCCGTATGAGCGATTGCCAATAATAACAGCGCGGTCATTGTCTTGTAAAGCACCTGTTAAAATTTCACTGGCAGAGGCCGTGTTGTGATTGATCAATACAATCAATTTGCCTTTGGTGAATTGGCCATTGCCATCGGCTTTGTAATCGTGTTTAAGCCTATGCAAACCTTGGGTGTATGAGATCAACTCATCGGCTTGTAAAAACTCATTGGCTATTTGGGCAGCCTCTTGTAAAAGGCCTCCACCATTATTGCGCAAATCCAATATTAAGTCTCTCATGCCCTCTGCTTTTAAGGCTTTCAAAGCAGTCAAAAACTCATTGTGGGTTTGAGAAGAGAAGCGTTCAATGCGGATATAGCCAACCGTTTTGTTGACCATATAATACACCTCAGAACTGTTCATGATCACATCGCCTCTGTTCACTCTTATGGTTTTAACTTGATCATCGCTGCGTCTGTACACCAGCATATCAATGGCAGCTTGTTTGCCAGATTGAATGGCTTCTTGAATTTCAGTTGAACTTAAGCTGTCTGTTAATCTAATCGCACCCGCCTTAATCAAACGATCACCCGGCTGAATGCCAGCTTTATCTGCCGGCCCATTTGGAAAGACTGAATACACAACCAATGAATCATTATAGGCTATGTATGACACTCCTAAGCCAAAATAATTACCTCTGATTTGACGCTCATTCACTTCGCTTAAATCTGGAGGAATATAGGCGCTATGAGGATCCAATTGCGACAACATAAACTCAATAGTAGAGGTTTCAATAGCCGCTCTTTGAGTGCTGTCTACATAATCATTTTGAATGATGTCTAAAATTTGGGTGAACTTGTCTTTTTGATCTGTTTGAAACGACATGCCAGCCACCAAACCCAAGGCTAACATTATGGCATACACCAGAGGTCTGATGGCCACAGCCGAAGAGTTGTTGAGTAGGCGTTCGGTCATATCAAAGCTTACAACACATTGAGCAATTGCTCTTTGATTTTTTCGAGTTCCTCTTTCATAAACACCACCAATTGTTGGATTGGAAAGTAATACGCTTTACTGCCCATGGTATTGATTTCTCTACCCATTTCTTGCGCTATAAAGTTTAGTTTCTTACCGTTGGCATCTTGGTTCAGACTCTCAACAAAGAAATCCAAGTGGTTGATCAAACGGCTTTTTTCTTCGCCAATATCATACTTTTCTAGATAGTATATCAACTCTTGTTCAAATCTGTTATGGTCAACTGTGTTGTCTTCTTGATTTTCTTTTAAAGATTGCAACAACTTGCCTTTAACTGCTGATTTTCTTGGTCCTTCCTCCGCTTCTACCAATTGAACATTGTTTCTGATTTTAGCAATACAGTCCATAAAGTAGGCTTTAACGGTATTGCCCTCTTGTATCCTAAACGCATCGAATTTTAAGAAGGCTTGATCAACGCATTGTTTCATGAGTTGCCAATCTTCTTCTGTAGCAGATTGTTCTTCGTATTTTAATACATCCGGAAAATGGATAATGGTGTTGAGCAGCTCGCCACTTGGCAATTGAAGGGTATTGGCCAAAGCCTGAATTTTTTGA
>JAURIG010000056.1:0-6824 GCA_030832905.1 Bacteroidota bacterium | reverse complement strand
TGGTAAGATTGCGCCAACGCGGTATTGACCATTACCGATTCTTGGTTGACTTGGGCGTTTTTGTATTCAGCGGCAATGTGCACAGATACTGAGCCTCTGCCAATTTTATTGCTGAGGTCTTGTCTGAGTTCTATGTCTTTATCTTTAAAAGACTTTGGCAGTCTTAAATTCAAATCAAAGAATTTATTGTTCAATGATTTGATTTCCGTTTTGATGCGCCATTGTTCGTTTTCTAATTCAAACGAACCGAATCCGGTCATGCTTTTGATTTGTACCATTTTAATTGCTTTGTTGTAGTAAAGACACCTGCAAAAATCAACAATATTGCGAACATTTTATAGGTGTTTAAAATATCTTTCTTTAAAATCACTGCAATAATCGTTGCAAGGATTGGTTGTAAATAAATGTAGGCGCCAACGATGTTCGGACCAGCTTGTTTGATGGCCCATGCATTCAAGAGATAGGTTACAAAAGTGGTGCACACAATAATGAATAAGACTTCTAAGACTATGCTCATTGGCATTTCTGAAAATTTGCCTTGCATGAGCTCTGAATACCCAAAAGGCAAAACCAATAACGCACCAATTAAAAAGGTATACTTTGAAACGGTTAGCGTATGGTATTCGCTTAATAGGGCCTTGGCTAAAACCAAATACATGGCATAAGAAATGGCATTGAACAATATCAATAAATCGCCCACATAAGTGGCCGATGAAAAGCCGAAAGATTTGCCAGACATCAATAAAACAGAGCCTATAGCTGCCATCAAAATCCCAATGGCCTGAAGGATATTCATGCGTTCTTTATTGATGAGTAAATTCAACAACAACACAAAAATGGGCGTTGCCAACATCAACACAGCGCCATTAATGGGCGAGGTAATTTCAAGCCCTTTAAAAAACATGAGCATATTAGCGGCTACACCAAATACGGCACAAGCCAAAATGCGCCAACCGTGTTTGCGCCAGTCTATGCGTTCTTTGACCTGACTACCTGCCAACAAAAACAAAATGGCAGCCCCAGATACCCTGATCACTATAAACCCAAAACCTTGTAAATAGAAGGGCATAATGTCTTTCACCAAACTAAAGGTTAAAGCGTAAATGAAAGATACGGCAAACAATGCCAAGTGGACCTTAAAATGGTGTTGGCCCATATTATTGACGGTGTATTACCCCTGCCATAGGTTGAGCGGTTGGCATAATGGTCATTTCATTAATGTTCACGTGTTTTGGTCGGCTAAGCATGAACCAAATGGCATCTGCAATATCTTGTGCCACTAAGTTTTCGAAGCCTTTGTATACATTGGCTGCTCGCTCTGCATCGCCATCAAATCTGACCAAAGAAAATTCTGTTTCAACAGCACCAGGATGAATGGCCGATACTTTAATCGGGTAATGGCTTAAATCTAATCGCATGCTTCTGCTCAAGGCATCAACTGCATGTTTGGTAGCGCAATACACATTGCCGTTGGCATACACTTCTTTGCCTGCAATGCTGCCAATGTTCACAATATGGCCATTGCCATTTTCAACCAATAAGGGCGTTACAAATTTCGTAACGTATAACAGGCCTTTGATATTGGTATCTATCATGGTGTCCCAATGTTCTAATTGACCTTGATCAATGGCAGATAGGCCCCAGGCTAAACCGGCATTGTTAATCAAAACTTGAACTGAGCGCCAAGCTAAAGGCAAGGCGTTCACCATGTCTTGCACGGCTTGTTTGTCTCTCACATCGACTGTTGCAACATACGCTTGCACAGGAAAATTTTGTTCTATCGATGCTTTAAGTGCTTCTAATCTGTCTGTGCGTCTGCCCACCAAAATGGTATTATAACCATGATTGGCAAGGGTTAATGCAGTGGCTTCTCCAATACCAGAGCTGGCTCCGGTTATAAGGGCTATAGGGGCCGTGTTCATATGCTTGCAAAAATAAGCTAAAATTTAGGGGCAAAGCTTAACTTTGTTGTTTGAATGTATACAAGTGAGTATAGAATTGTACATATTGGGCTCCAGCAGTGCAACACCTACCAAAGACCGACACCCCAGTGCTCAGGTTTTGAAAATAGGCAGCGAAAAAATACTCATTGATTGCGGCGAGGGCACTCAATCACAACTCATGAAGTTTGGCATCAAACAAGCCAACCTAAACACCATTTGCATTTCACATCTTCACGGCGATCATTACTTTGGTTTGATCGGATTGCTTTCTACCATGAGCTTATATGGCAGAACGCAAGCCATGACGATTATCGGACCGCCCATGTTGAAAGACATCATTGACATTCAATTAACAGCCAGCGGTATGGCCCTGAATTTTGAATTGATACACATTGAAACAACAATGGACAAACACCATACAGTGTATCAAACAGCGGCGTTTAGCATACAAAGTTTTCCTTTGCAACACCGCATCCATTGCACAGGTTTTTTGATTCAAGAAAGCCCAAAAGAAAGACATCTCAACACCGCGGCCATTGAACATTATCAAATTCCGGTTGCAGCTTATAAAGCCATAAAAGCAGGACAAGATTACAACAGTCCTGATGGGCAAACTATACCCAACGCAGTGCTTACAACTGCTGCTGCTTCGCCTTGTAGTTATGCCTATTGCTCTGATACCATTTTTGATCCGCAGATTGTGCCATTTATAAAAGGCGCACATACTTTGTACCACGAAGCGACATATACCAATGAGCACGCAGACAGAGCTGAATTGTATTACCACAGCACTGCCGAAGGCGCAGCCACTATTGCTCAAATGGCAGAAGTTAAGCAACTCATTATTGGGCATTACTCTTCGCGCTACGGGCAGCTTGATGGCTTATTAAAAGAAGCCGCTGCCGTATTTAGCCCAGTGGTTTTGGCCATAGAGGGAAAAACATACACCATTGGATAAGTGTATTTGGCGCTCCACATAAATTGTCTTAATTTTGAATTCAGTTGAAAACAAGAGGTCTTATAAGGCAATCCAAATTGTTGCGCATTAAGCGCATCATGAAACCCTATCATCAAATTCAATCGGTGTTATTGATTTGGGATGCCAGTCAGAATAGAACTGACATTGAAGAGATCAAAATCTTTGGCCACGAACTCAGAAAGGCTGGCAAAGACATTACTTTTTTGGCTTTTCATCCCATCAAAAAATTAACTGAAGACATGATGCCCAACGAAATTTACAAATTGTGTTGTAAGGCAGATTTCAATTTCTTTTTAGGGCCAAAAAGCATCAACTTACGCAGTATATTATCTAAGAAATACGACCTCATGATCAATGGTTGTTTAACTGAAAACAACTACATGAAAACCATGGCTACTTTTTGTCATGCACAGTTCAGAATTGGTCCTTACATTGAGGAATCAGACATTAACTTTTACGAGATCATGATCAAACCTAATGGCGCAGACCCTTGCGAAAATTACTTGATCGAAGTGGGTAAATGTTTGCGCAAAATCATTTAAAATTATAACATGTCACATCCTATTTCACAACAGCTAAAAGGCACTGGGGTTGCATTGGTAACTCCGTTTAAAAAAGATGAATCCATTGATTTCGATGGCTTAAAAAAATTGGTCAGACACCAAATAGACAACGGCACCAACTACCTTGTTATTATGGGAACTACAGGCGAGAGCCCTTGTATTAGCAGTGCTGAAAAACAAGCCATTATTGACTGTGTTAAAACCGAAAACAATGGTCAATTGCCATTGGTATTAGGCCTAGGTGGCAACAATACTTACGCTTTAATAGAGGCTTTCAAACAACAAAACTTTGAGGGCATTTCAGCGGTTTTAAGCGTTAGCCCATATTACAATAAACCCAATCAAAAGGGCATAGTGACGCACTATCAAATGCTAGCCGATGTATCGCCCTTGCCAATCATGTTGTACAATGTGCCTGGTAGAACCGGCAGCAATATTGGTGTTGAAGCCACATTAGAATTAGCTGAACACGCTAATATTTTAGGCACAAAAGAAGCATCGGGTAATTTTGCTCAGTGCATGGAAATCATACAACACAAACCAAAAGATTTTGCCGTTATCAGTGGCGACGATGCCTTTACCCTACCATTTATTGCTATGGGCATGCAAGGTGTTATCAGTGTGATTGCCAATGCTTATCCAAAAGCCTTTAGCCAAATGATTCAGCATTGTTTGAACAACGAATTTGAATTGGCTAAGCCTTTGCATTACCAATTGCTTGATGCCATGAATTTGATATTTGCTGATGGCAGTCCAGGAGGCATTAAAGTGCTGTTGAATGCCATGGGCATTTGCGAAACCACTGTTAGAAAACCACTACACGATGTGAGCGATGCAGTGCGAGCAAAATTGCTTCAAAGCATGAAAGCTTAAAGCTTACCAAAAATTGTAAAAGCGCTTTCCACCATCAGCGCCTATGCCTTCGATTTGCATACGGCCATTGGCTTTTTCTAAATCTTTTACCAAGGTTTGAGCATCGCTGCAGGCTTTGCCATTGAACTTAACAAAGATGAAACCTTCTTCAATGTTTAAGTTGTTAATGAGTCCTGCTCTAATGTTTTTTACTTTCACCCCTGAACTGATTTTATATTTCTGTTGTTCCACTTTTGAAACAGCAGAAAAGTCTGCGCCCAAGGTTTCAGAGCTAATGGCTGAACTGTTTTGTATGCCCAAGCCACCGTCTTGGTTGGTCAATTGCACAATGCTTTCTTTTAAACTGCCGTTGTGGTAGTAATTGATTTTGATTTTATCGCCAGGTCTGTAGTACGACATGTGCTCATCAAAATCAGCTTTGCTGTTAATGGCTTTGTCTTGTATTTTAACGATCACATCGCCAATGGCTATACCTGCTTTAGCGGCAGGGCTTTCATTGTCTAATTGTTTGATCAAGGCCCCTAAATTGGTCTTGTTGATTTTTTCGGCATTGGCATCTACCTCAGTGGCTTCCATGCCAGAATAGCCCCTTTGAATTTGACCGTAATCAATAAGGTCTTTAACCGCTTTGGCAACAATGTTAACTGGTATAGCAAAACCATAACCAGCATAAGACCCTGTTTGACTAAAAATAGCAGTATTAATGCCCACCAATTCGCCGTTTAGATTCACTAAGGCACCACCGCTGTTACCAGGATTAATGGCGGCGTCTGTTTGAATAAATGATTCTATAGGAAACTGGTTGTTCACGATATTGATGTTACGGCCTTTTGCGCTCACAATACCGGCAGTTACAGTTGACGTTAAATTGAAGGGATTGCCTACTGCAATTACCCACTCACCAATTTGAACATCATCGGAGTTGGCCATGGCAATGGCGGGTAAATCATTGGCATCGATTTTTAATAAAGCCAAATCTGTTGAAGGATCTGTGCCGATCATTTTAGCGGTGTATGATTGCTTTTGATTGTTCAATACCACTTCTATGGTTTGAGCATCTTTAACCACGTGTAAATTGGTTACGATGTAGCCATCTTTTCTAACAATCACTCCGCTGCCAGAACTGCTCACTTTGCCAATGCTGCCAAAGGGATCCCATCCATCAAAGAACATACCGAATGGCGAGCGTTGTTGCATCATGGCGGTGGTCTTAATAAAGACTACACTCGGCGTGCTTACTTTAGACGCCAACACAAAACTAATACTGCCCTCGGCTGCTTTGCCGTTATAGGAAGTTAAAATACCTTTTAGTTCTTCTTGAACTATGCTTGCTCTTGATGGGCCAGCATTAAATGTTGAAAATACGTAGGCCCCTAAAACCCCTGATACCAAGGCGATGGCCACATTTAAAATGGTTTTTTTCATAGCGTTCATCAATTGGTTATATTAACAATGATCTTTAATTTATGTTCTGATTTATTAGGATCGTTGGTATGAATGGTAATGTACTTGGTGTGATTAGCAATAGATTGATTCACGGTATCAACGGTTAATACCAATGGGGCTGTTTGACCAGCTTCAATTGTCATGCTGTTTTTTTGCACTGAAATACAAGAGCAATTCGGAAGTATAGAATGGATCTTAAGGGGCGTTTTACCCGCATTTTTTAGGGTTACTGTGTAAGTAAATTTTTCGCCCGCACTGTGCTTGCCTAAATCAATAACACCTGTTGGTTCTAGTTCAAAAATAGGTGCCAATTTTTTCTCTTTGGCAGTCATTTTTGAGAAGTCCTCTTTAACATTGGCAAACACATGCAATATTTTAGTGGTGCCTGCAGGATCATCTGTAAGCAAACCAAAACGACGTCGGATTTCACCAAAGGCGCCAATCTTGGAACCATCAATGGTAACGGTGATGGTGATAGAATCATTCACATCGATTAAGCTGTCTTGCACATCAATCTCAAGAAACTCTGGCGCTTCTACTTCATAAATTCTGATGGGATAGCCCATATAATTGTAGGCCTTCATTTTATAGGATTGCTTTTGGTTATTGTACAACTTCGGAAACTCAGCCATGGTGGTAGTAAACGCTAAGTTAGAATAGGTGGTTGAGAAGTGATTAGGCTTAGAGGCTAAATTGGCTTCAGGAATCACATGGCCTGAAATCATTAAACTTTGGAAAAGGTCTTTCTGATTGAAATACACAAATAAATTTTTATGGAAATCGCCCCCTCTTCCGCGGGTTTCGTATATGGCTCTTACGTAACCAGTATCGCCCGGCATGATGGTGTCTTTTGAATACTCGGGTGTGGTACAACCGCAACTGGTTTCAACTTTAGTAATATAGATGGTCGCTTGACTAATATTCTGGAAACTAAACACTGTGCTGACGCGCTCGCTTTCTTCTTTAACACTGCCAAAATCATGTAATAATTTTTTAAATTTTACTACATTCAACATTTGG